>NZ_JAKMTQ010000008.1:0-83038 GCF_025773245.1 Campylobacter sp. CNRCH_2007_0968H
GCGACCCATTATTAACACATCTTTTGCAAAAGTATGCAGGTTGTAATCACCTCCAACTACTGCCAAAAGTTTTCCATTGGAATATATTGGAGCTGTATAAGAAACTGTTATAGAGTCATCTTCTATGCTTTTATAAGGATCTGATACTACAAGTTTTCCCACGCTTTTGGCCTCTTGATACCATGACCTTGTTCTTGCGTCAAATCCGGTTTCTTCAGGACTTCTAATAATTCTGTTAGATTGATATAATTTTCCATCGTCATTAAATCCAATATATACTACATTAAAGCCAGCTGCTTCTTTTACTGTTTCTAATATATCAAATAGTTCGCCAGAATTAACCCTTGGATTTTTTTCTACAAATTTAACAATAGAAGCAATGGCATCTCTTTTTGCTCCAGAATATATATTGTATGCTGAATTAACATCAAACATAGTTTTTTTCTGAATTTCTTCTAGATAATAACTAGTGCTTTCTTTAGATTGATAATAGCTAATCATATTAACAACTATTAGTATAATAGCTATTAAAAAACAGGCTATTGTTGTCAATTTATTAGATAAACTGTTAAATTTAAACATACTTGTTCCTTTTTAGTTATTTTTTGGCCGGGTATTTTACTTATAAAATAATTAGAAAAAAATAAAAATTTTTTATCTTTTTGAAAACATATGTAGTTTTTATATTTTTTATGTGCATTTAAGTTTTAATAAGTATAATTTCAACTTTAATGCGGGAATAGCTCAGGGGTAGAGCACAACCTTGCCAAGGTTGGGGTCGCGAGTTCGAATCTCGTTTCCCGCTCCATTATCACCCGCCCGGGTGGTGGAATTGGTAGACACAAGGGACTTAAAATCCCTCGGAATTTTTCTTCCGTGCCGGTTCAAGTCCGGCCTCGGGCACCACTTTTTGGTAACTCAAGGCGACATAGCCAAGCGGTAAGGCATGGGCCTGCAAAGCCTTGATCTCCGGTTCGAATCCGGATGTCGCCTCCAATGCGATGTTAATACTTGATATTTTTATTCTTTTACGGGAGATGGCTGAGTGGTCGAAAGCGGCGGTCTTGAAAACCGTTGAGGGTCACACCTCCAGGGGTTCGAATCCCTTTCTCCCGGCCACTTTAACATAATTTTTCATATTTTGTTTTACATTTAAAAAGATATTTCTTAATTTCTTTAAGAAATTAAGAAAATTATTCTAAGTCTAAAACCCCGCCTTTGCTAGCATTACTAACAAGCTTTTGATACATTTTAAGCCATCTTGAATTTATTTGCTTATAAGGTATTTTAAAATTTGCTTTGCGTTTAGCAATTTCATCTTGGGCTAAATTTGCATTAATGCTGTAAGTATCTACATCAATTTCTATCTCATCACCATCTTTTAAAAGCGCTATAAGTCCACCTTCTGCAGCCTCAGGAGAAATATGGCCTATGCTAAGTCCTCTTGTAGCTCCGCTAAAACGACCATCTGTTATAAGTGCAACTTTAGCACCAAGCCCCATGCCTGTGAGCAATGAAGTCGGACTAAGCATTTCTTGCATACCAGGTCCACCTTTTGGCCCTTCATAGCGTATCACGCACACATCGCCTTCTTTAACTTTACCTTTTATAATGCCTTTAATGGCTTCTTCTTGAGAGTTAAAACAAACTGCTTTTCCTTTGAATTTACGCTCGCCCATAATACCTGCAGTTTTTATCACACAGCCTTGCTCAGCCAAATTCCCAAAAAGTATAGCAAGCCCACCTACATTTGAATAGGCATTGTCTATTTTTCTTATAATGTTTTCATCTTTAATATCAGCATTCTCAATGCGATCTTTTAAAGTTTTTCCACTAATATCTAGAGTGTCAAGTTCTAAAATATGGCCTGGTTTTTTGGCTATTTCAGCTATTACTGCACTTACTCCACCTGCTTTGTGTATATCTTCCATATATATTGTGTTTAAAGATGGAGCGATTTTGGCTATATGGGCCACATTAGCGCTGATGTGATTGAGCTCTTTTATATCCAAATTTACACCTGCTTCATAAGCAATAGCAAGCATATGTAAGATAGTATTTGAACTTCCACCCATAGCCATATCAACAACTAAAGCATTGTTAATGGACTTTTTAGTAATGATATTGCGAATTTTAAAACGCTCATCTAGTGCAATTTCACAAATTCTACGCGCAGCTTTTCTTAAAAGCTCTTCTCTTTCTTTGCTAAGTGCTAAAATAGTTCCATTTCCTTCTAGTGCTATACCCATAGCCTCGCATAAAGTATTCATAGAATTTGCAGTAAACATACCCGAGCAAGATCCACCGCTAGGACAAGCTTTGCATTCTATATCTTTTAAATCGTCTTCATTGATTTTTTTAGCCTCATAAGCTCCCACTGCTTCAAAAACAGAACTTAGACTGATTTTTTCTCCATGTTTATTTACTCCTGCTTTCATAGGTCCACCACTAACGAAAATAGTCGGTACATTAACTCTTAAAGCCCCCATGAGCATACCTGGAGTAATTTTATCACAATTTGGGATACAAATTAGTGCATCAAGTTGGTGTGCATTCATCACTGTTTCAATAGAGTTTGCGATGATTTCACGACTTGGTAAAGAATAAAGCATACCATCATGCCCCATAGCTATACCATCATCAACACCTATGGTGTTAAATTCAAAAGGAATACAACCATTTTTGCGAATTTCATCTTTAATGATTTTTGCATATTCATTTAAGAAAAAATGTCCTGGGATGATATCTATATAGCTATTTGCTACACCTATAAAAGGCTTATTAAAATCTTCATCATTTAAGCCACATGCTCTAAGTAAAGAGCGATTTGGTGCTTTTAAGTGTCCTTTTTTGATTGCGTCACTTCTCATTTGTATCCTTTTTTAAAGTAAAAACTATCATTTTATGCTTTTATTTTGCAATTTTTGCTTAAATTTTTTAAACTTAAATAGTATTTTAAAGAAAATTATTTAAAATGTGCAATTATTTTGATTTAAGGAATGTAATGCTTTTAACTAATCCGGTATTTATAGGCGTTTTGTTAATGACGCTTTTGTGTTTTTTTAGGTTTAATGTTTTGCTTAGTGTTTTGCTTTCTGGGCTTTTTGTAGGCATTTGGTCTAAATTTATGCATATGGAGCATTTAAGTTTGGTGGATTTTTTTACCCAACTTCCGCAAGCAATGATGGATTCTATGAAAGTTTTAATCGATGGTATGCAAGGGAATTTGCAAACAGCACTAAGTTATATTTTGCTTGGAGCGGTGGCCGCTGCTATATCAAAAACTAATCTAACGGCATATTTGATTAAAATAGTTTCGCATTATATTTCACATAAAAAATACTTACTTATACTTTCTTTGGCACTTATTGCTTGTTTTTCGCAAAATTTAATCCCTATCCATGTAGCTTTTGTACCTTTATTAATTCCACCTTTGTTGAAACTTTTTAATAAATTAAAAATAGATCGTAGGGCCATAGCTTGTGCGCTAACATTTGGACTTACAACTCCTTATATGGTTGTGCCTTTAGGTTTTGGGCTTATTTTTCAAACTTTGCTTGTGGATAATTTAAATTCAAATGGGGTGCAAATTAGTCTAGGAGAAGTTTCTCAAACTATGGTTTTTGCGGCTATTTGTATGTTAGTTGGTTTATTTTTGGCTGTATTTGTATTTTATGCTAAGCCAAGAGAATATCAAGAAGAACAAATTGCCAAAATGGATTTTGAAAATCTAAAAATGAGTAAAAAAGAATGGGGAGTTTTAGCTGGCCTTGGACTGACTTTGATTTTACAAATTTTAACGCACAATTTACCTTTATCAGGGCTTTTAGGTTTTGTTTTGATGGTGATTTTGGGTGGAGTAGAGTATAACAAAGTTAATTTAGTTTTTGATGATGGGCTTAAAATCATGGGTTATATAGCTTTTGTAATGCTTGTTGCTTCAGGATATGGAGAGGTTTTAAAACAAAGTGGAGGTATAGCTGAGCTTGTAAAAACAAGCGTGCCTTTTATGGAGCAAAGTCACTTTTTAGCTATTTTTATTATGCTAGCTATAGGTCTTTTAATCACTATAGGTATAGGCAGTTCTTTTGGTACTATTCCTATCATCGCTGCCTTATTTTGTCCTATATGTATAGAACTTGGTTTTTCACCTGCTGCGATTATTTTTATCATTGGTGTTGCTGGAGCTTTGGGAGATGCAGGATCACCTGCTAGTGAAACGACTTTGGGAGTGAGTGTAGGGCTTAATGCAGATAAGCAAGGTGATCATATAAAAGATACTTGTATACCAACCTTTTTATGCTTTAATGGCTCTTTGCTTATCTTGGGTAGTGTTATAGCATTTTTCTTAATTTAAAATATTAAAAGTCTAAAAAGGCTTTTAATATTCAAATTCTTCCATATAACCACAATCAATTGTAAGAATTTTCATTTGAAATGATTTTATAAACTCGATTATAGGTTCAACTCCACCATAAGGAAAAGAAATGGGGTAAAAATACAATTTGGCGATATTTTCCTCTATTTTTTCTATGGAGTGAAAATAGTATTCTCCATTTCCTATGCAGTCAAAAATATCATCAAACTCCCAACAATCTTTGCTTGAGAAATATTCTAATTCTTTTTTGCTGTAAAAATTATATATACTTTTATCTGTGTATAAATCTTCTATTTGTAAATTCTCATCTTTTAAGATTTTGATATAATTAAACAAATCGCACAATCTTTTAAAAGACTTTTCATTATTAATGATAAACTTAATAAAGCAAAATTTTTCCATTTTAATACATTAACAATATTCCACTTGAAAGTCTGCTTGAAGATTTATTATACTCAATAAGACTCTCACCGTATCCGTTAAAATACTGAGTGTAAATATATAAGCCATTGTTAGAAATTTTATAAGCTCCGCTTATTTCTACTGCACCGCGGTTATTAGCAAAATTTAAATTATTACGCCACAATATATTGATAAAATAATCATCTTGGGTATAAGCAAGATTAATATCAAAATTACCTAAATATTTTTCTATATCAGGATTATCATCTTCTGAACTTTTTTCAGGAATTCTTAGCCAAACTCTAGGTATGAACATAAAATCGCCAAAAAACCATGCATTACTTAGATAAATTCTATTCCATGATCTTGATTTTGGATCATTTTGCCCGTTAGATTCATGTAATAAGCCTATGCGTATATCTTTTAAATTCTCAAAAGCACCATATCCGCTTATAGGAAAGTTGATAAAAAATTCAGGTAAATAGTTTGTTTCTCTAAAAGGAGCAGAATGTTTATAAAGTTGCCACCATGAAATTTGTGTATAGCCTATGTTATAACTTTCATTTAAACCCAAAAGATTTTCAAAAAGAGTTTTTTTAAGGCTTACTTGAAATTTAGTTTCAGTGCTTTTATAATCTCTCTTGCTAAAACTATAAGAAACAGGCATAAAATAGCTAAGATTATGCGTGCTAATACCAAAAGGATTGTATGATTTTTCTGTGCCAAGGTAGTTTGCTAAAGCTTCATTTTTTGGATTAATATCATCTAATTTTTTCTCTTTGGATGTATTTTGCTCAAAATTAAAAGACTTTTCTAAACTTGCTTCTTTTTGTTTTTCTTTTAAAGCTAAGCTTTTATAAATTTGCATAGCTTTTTTGTACTTACCTTGATTTTCATATTCTAAGGCTTGATTGAATAAATCCTCATTTGCTAAAGCACTAAAAGCACATACTATGGGTAGAATTGTCTTTTTCATGAAGCCACTTTTTATATTCTTTAAAATAATTTAAATTTATAAACTCATTATCATCTTCAAATTCTATAAATTCTGCTTTCATTGTATCACAAAAAAGGGCTAATTTGTGATTGTTTTCTTGTAAAAATTGCAAAGTTTTTTCAAAATTCCTACTATGGTAAAATCCACATAAATAATGCTTGTGTTTTTTTGTGCTTGCTAAGAGTATATTTTGTGATTTTAGATGATCAAAAAGCTTGTAAAAACTTTCTTTGTTTATGTTTGGAGTATCCACGCTAAGGATAAATACATAGGTATTTTTAAAATGTTTAAGTATGGAATTTAAGGCAATGAGTGGAGAGTAGTTGTTTAAATCCTCATCTAAAATAAGTGCTAAGTTTTTTTGATGAAATTTATCTTTTTTGCTGCTAATAAAAACTTGATTAAAAATCCTTGACATTTTTTCATATTGATAAAGAGTTAAGTTTTTATTATCTACTTGTAATAAGCTTTTATCTTCTCCCATACGCGAAGATTTTCCACCACATAAAATCACACAAGGATAGGGAATTTTTTCACTCATAAAAACCTCATAAATTCATCAAAATATTTTATAATACATTTATGAAATATACAGATTTAATACAAATAAAAGATTATTTTAAACAATTTCAAAGACTAAATTATCTCAAACGCCTTGATGATAATATCTTAGAGCTTAGCTTAGACCATCAAGCTTTTATACTAGACTTAACGCGTGGAAAAAGTGGAATTTACCAAGATAAACTCCAAGCAAAAGTCTATAATGCACCTTTTGATTTTATGCTAAAAAAATACTTCTCTAACGCAAAGATTTTAAATTTAGAAGTATTAGAAAATAATAGAATTTTATCTTTTGAAGTTTTATCGGAAAAATCTTATAAAGCTTATGGGGCTAAGATTTATTTTGAATTTACAGGAAAAAACACTAATGTAATCATCACAGACGCTGATGATATTATTATAGAAGCTTTGCGTCATATAGATAAAAGCTACCGCGTTGTAAAAATAGGCGAAAAACTCCAAGCTTTAAAAGCTTATGAGATAAAAGAAGAATTTGTAAAGATTGATGATTTTAATGTGTATTTTAAAGAAAGTGCTAAAAAGTTACAGCAAGAGCGCATAAAAGATATTAAAGAAAATAAACTTTTAAATATAGATAAAAAAATCTTTACTCTTAAAGAGAGTATAGAAAATTTAGAGCAAGAAAGTAATTTATTAAAAAAAGCTCAAGAATTAAGCCAAAAAGCAGATGTTTTATTTGCTAATTTAAATTCTTTAAAAGATTATCAAAGAGAATTTATTTTGCAAGATTTTAATGCAAATGAGCTTGCTTTTAAGCTCGAAGATACACCTAAAAATAGTGCGAATGAATTTTATAAAATGGCTAAAAAGCTAAAACAAAAGGCTAAAAATATCAATATAGAAAGAGAAATTTTAAGTGAAAAACTTGATTTTTTAATAAATTTAAAAGACTTAATTGCTAAAAGCACTTCTTTGAGAGAATTAGAAGTTTTAATGCCTAAAAAAACAAAAAAAACAAAAAAAGAAGAGTTAAATGCAGGGGTTAGTAGCTTTTATTTTGATGAGTTTAAAATCAGCGTAGGACGCAATGAAAAAGCTAATGAGTATTTATTAAAAATAGCTAAAAAAGATGATATTTGGCTGCATGTGAAAGATTATCCTAGTGCACATGTGATCATTACTTCAAATAAATTAAAAATAAGTCAATTAGTGCTAGAATTTGCAGCAAAGCTTTGTGTGGAATTTTCCAAGCTAAGTTCTGGAGTTTATTTGGTCGATTATACTAGTAAGAATTTTGTAAAAATAAAAGAAAAGGCTTTTGTAAATTATACAAATTATAAGACTTTAAGCGTTTTAAAGGAGTAAGTATGCCTATAAGTCCCATAGGTGGTATTCATTTTGCTAACCAAAATGCACCAGTACATTCAGCACAAGCTAGTAATGAATTGGCAAAAGATTCTTTTGCAACTTTGGTAAATATGAGTGAATTTCAAGCAAAAGAAAAGGCGGTTGAAAAACTTGAAAAAGTTAATCAAACTCATGAAGTAAGCGATGAGGTAAAAGAAAGGCAAGAGGAAGAAAAAAAGCATTCTAAACATCATCAAGAACAAGAGCAAGAAGATGAAGATGAACAAGAGGGGCAAGAAGTAGTTAAAAAAAGTTCTCATTTGCTTGATTTAAGTATATAGAAAGGATAAAAATGTTTTCAAAGACAAGAATTCTTAGTGCTATTGTGATGATAGCTGTGATAGCTGTTGTTGCTTTGGTGGATAATTTTTTGATTAATTTTGCGATTTTTGGTGTTTTATTGTTTTTGGCATTTAATGAAGCAAAAACTATGTTTAAAAGCAAACATGCAAGTGTTTTTGTGGCTTTGTGTGTTTTTGCAATAGGAGCATTTTTAGATAAACCTTTCTTTATAGGCCTCTTGGCTTTGATTTTGATTTTAGGATATTTAGTTTATAAAAAAAGTGAAAATTTAAATGAACTTATGCCTTATATATATCCTACTTTGCCTATTTTAATGCTTTATCAAGTATTAAGTTATGAGGGTATGTTTGTATTATTTTGGCTTATAGTGATTGTCGTTGCTTGCGATAGTGGGGCGTATTTTATAGGAAAACTAATTGGCGAGAGAGCTTTTTCTCTAACAAGTCCAAATAAAACCTTAGAAGGTGTTGTAGGTGGCATTGTTTGTGCGGGGATTTTAGGAACCATCATAGGCTCTTTTGAATTTAGCTTGATAAAAAGTATTTATATATCTTTAATCGTAGCTATTTTTGCTGTGATAGGGGATTTGCTTGAGAGTTATTTTAAAAGACAAGCAGGTATTAAAGATAGTGGTAATTTAATCCCAGGGCATGGGGGAGTTTTAGATAGAATTGATGCTGTTATCATTGCAGCATTTGCAATGGCAACTTTAGTATGATCGTACTTGGAAGCACGGGAAGTATAGGAGTTAATACTCTTTTTATTGCTAAAGAGAAAAACATAAACATAGAAGCCTTATCTTGCGGTAAAAATATCAAGCTTTTAAATGAGCAAATAGCTCTTTTTAAGCCTAAATTTGTATGTATACAAGATGAAAAAGATAAAACCTTAGTTGATCATGATAGGATTTTTTGTGGCCAAGAGGGTTTAAAAGCGATGATAGCTGAGTGCAAAAGTTCTTTAGTGGTAAATGCTATAGTAGGTTTTGCAGGCTTAAGTTCAAGTCTTATGGTGCAAAAGCTTGGTAAAATTTTAGCCTTGGCAAACAAAGAAAGCTTAGTAGTAGCAGGGAAATTTTTTGACACTTCTAAGATTAAGGCCATAGATAGCGAACATGCAGCACTAAAGTGCTTGATAGATAAAAGAAAAGATATTAAAAAACTTTTTATCACAGCAAGTGGCGGGGCCTTTTATAATTATAAAATCAAAGATTTAAAAAATGTTAGCGTAAAAGAAGCTCTTAAGCATCCTAACTGGAGCATGGGAGCTAAGATCACCATAGATAGTGCTAGCATGTGTAATAAACTTTTTGAAATCATCGAAGCTTATCATCTTTATGGTATTAAACAAATAGATGCTTTGATAGAAAGAAAGTCTTTAGTGCATGCTTTATGTGAATTTAAAGATGGTGGTATGAGTGCATATTTTTCTCATGCAAATATGCGTTTGTCTATAGCTCAAGCTATTTTAGATGAGCATGAACAAAGCTTTATAGAAAATTTGGATTTGTTAGCTATGCCAAGTTTAAAATTTGAAAAAATTAGTTTAAAAAAATATCCTATATTTTCACTTAAAGATGAGCTTTTGAAAAAGCCTGACTTGGGTGTGATTATAAATAGTGCAAATGAATATATGGTGTATCAATTTTTAGCCCAAAAAGCGCAGTTTTTAGACATAGCCAAGGGTATTTTTAAAGCATTGGATTATTTTGGTGTGCCAAAGATTAACCAAATTGAAGATGTTTTTGAGTATGATAAGCAAGTTAGGCTTTATTTAGATAAGGAAATGAAGTGAGATATTTTTTAAGTATTTTGATTTTTATAAATGTGGTTTTTGCTTTAGAGTTTAGCGTTAAAGAAAATGGAAAAAGTTTAGATGATAATAATACGGTTTTAATCCTTGGAGGTATACAAGGAGACGAGCCAGGTGGGTTTCATGCTGCTAGTTTGCTTTTGAGTGATTATAATATCACTAAAGGTAAAATTATTGTCGCACCAAATTTAGCTTTTGAAAGTATTATTGCTAGAAATAGAGGAAATTTTGGAGATTTAAATAGAAAATTTGCCCATATAGATGAAAACGATCCTGATTTTCACACTATAGAGCGCATAAAAAAGCTTATTTTGGAACCTGAGGTAAATATGGTTATAAATTTGCACGATGGAAGTGGATTTTATAGACCTCAATATGAAAGCAAAGATAAAAATCCAAATCGCTGGGGCAATACTAGTATTATTGATCAAAGTGAGGTAAATTCTACTAAATATGCAGATTTGGAAAATATTGCTAAAGAGGCAGTGGAAAATATCAATAAAGCTTTGGTTAAAGAAGAACATCAATATCATTTAAAAAATACCAAAACCCAAGAAAGCAATGATAAAGATATGCTAAAGGCTTTAACTTATTTTGTGGTGTCAAATCACAAAGCAGCCTTTGCTAATGAAGCGAGCAAAAATTTACCAACGCATTTAAGAGTATATTATCATCTTTTGGCGGTGGAGTATTATCTAAAAAAGGCAAATATAGAATTTCAAAGAACTTTCGATTTAACTCCAAATGGAGTTTATAGAGCTATTGAAAAGCCTTTAGAGGTAAAACTTTTTAATGATAAAATTTTACTTTATCTTGATAAACCTGCTAGTGCTATAAATTTTTTACCTTTTCCTATTAATCAAGCTTTAAATTATGAAGCAAGTAATGAGATTACTGCAGTAATTTCCAATGCTAACTCATATTCAATCAATTATGGCAATCGCTTGCAAACAAGATTGTATCCTGAATATTTTGAATTTTCAAATGCTCTAGATAGTGTTGAAGTGATAGTAGATGGAAAAAATATACAAACAAATTTTGCTCAAAAAATTATGGTAAAAGATAATTTTAAAATACCTTCTATAGCAGGTGTAAGAGTTAATGTTATAGGTTTTGATAGAGGTGTTGATGAAAGTGATATTGTTATAAGCAAAAACCAAATGCAAAGCCGTTATTCTTTGGATAAAAAAAGAAAAATTTACAGAGTAGAATTTTATGAGCTAAAAAATGCAAATTTAGCCGATCAAGTTTTAGAAAGAAAGACTAATTTTAAAGAAATCAAAAAAGCAAATATACCTGCAAAAGCCATAGAAAAAGCAGAACAAAAAGATAAATTTATCGGTATGATTTTAGTGGAATTTCAATGAGAGATTTGATTCTTGCCATAGAAAGTTCTTGTGATGATAGTTCTATTGCTATCATTAATAAAAATAACTTTGAGTGTATCTTTCATACAAAAATTTCTCAAGAAAATGCCCATAGTGCTTATGGAGGGGTGGTGCCCGAGCTTGCCGCAAGATTACATAGTGAAGCTTTACCTAAGATTTTAAAAAAATGCCAAAAATACTTTGACAAACTTTGCGCCATAGCGGTTACAAATGAACCTGGCCTTAGTGTGAGTTTGATAGGTGGAGTAGCTATGGCTAAAATGCTTGCTATTGGTTTAAATTTACCGCTCATTGCGATTAATCATCTAAAAGGGCATATTTATTCTATGTTTTTAGATGAAAAAGCTAATTTTGATATGGGTGTATTGCTTGTAAGTGGTGGGCATACTATGGTGCTTTTTATTAATGAGCAAGGTAAAATCACAGAATTAGCAAGAACAACCGACGATAGCTTTGGAGAAAGCTTTGATAAAGTAGCAAAAATGATGGATCTTGGTTATCCTGGCGGAGCTATCATAGAAAATTTAGCTAAAAATGTAAAAGAAAATGATTTAGAATTTAGCATACCCTTGCTTCATTCTAAAGATTTAGCTTATAGTTTTTCAGGACTTAAAAACCAAGTGCGTTTGGAAATTTTAAAAGAAGAATTAAGTTTGGAGCGTAAAAGTAAAATTGCCTTTGCATTTCAAAAAGCAGCCATAGCTCATATTTTAAACAAGTTAGAAAAAATTTTTAAAGAGTATAAATTTAAACGCTTTGGTATAGTAGGCGGAGCTAGTGCAAATTTAAGCTTAAGAAGTCAAATAGAACATTTATGTCAAAGTTATCAATGTGAGCTTTTGCTAGCTCCGCTTGAGTATTGTTCGGATAATGCTTTGATGATAGCAAGGGCAGCTTGTGAGGCTTATGAGCGTAAAGAATTTGTAAATATAGAAGATGATCTTATAAAGCCTAAGGTAAAAAACTTACAAGGCATATTATGAAAAAAGCTTTTACTATTATAGAGCTTGTGTTTGTAGTAATTATACTTGGAGTTTTAGCTGCGGTTGCTCTGCCAAAATTTAGTACAAGTAAAGATGAGGCAAGTGTAGTTCAAGCTTTGGGAAATTTAAAAATTTTTATCAATGATATAAGTGCTTATATATTAAAAAATGAAAGTCTTTCAAATATAGCTTTAATGAGCAATGTAACAAATATAAAAAATGAAGACTTGTCAAATTTGCAAAATTCCACCAAAGAACTTGATTTTAGTGTAGGAAATGATGAGCAATGTTTTAAAGTGCTTTTTGTAGATAAAGAAAGTGTTTTGCTTTTAGCACTTATGGTAGATAATGCTCAAAAAAGCAAAGCCCAAAATATAGCAGATTTAAAAAATCAAGCTTTGAAAGATCCTAAAAATCAAAGCATAAAAACTCAATTAGATGAGGCTTTAAATGCTTTTAGCCAAAGTGAATTTGCAAGTACTTCAAAATCCAAAGCTTGTCAAGGTCTAATCCACTCTAAAGCTTTTAAAGATTTAGCTACTAGAGTGTATTTTCTAAGCGGTAGTTAAAAATACACCCCTCCACTTAAATACAATTTCATTCTATGTTCATCATCATATTTATACTGATGAACTGCTCTTGCTGCATCAAGCTTTATATAATACTCATTAGCTTTATTATAAAGTATTTGTAAGCCTACAGCATCTAAAAAATGCTCATCTGCTAATCTATCCCCTGAAGCTTTTTCATACCAAGCATAACCTACATCATAAAAGGGAGTAAAATAAAAATTAGTATTTGGTATATTTATTCTTATACCAAAGTTAGCTACTATGGTATTATCTCCATCTCCTTCTCCATTATCATAAGCTCTTACCCCATAAGCTCCACCTAAAGATGAACTTTCAGAAGAATCTAATTCAAAATTTCCTAATACCTTTTGATAGTTTATATTTAAAGTATGAGTAATATACTCATTAATACTATAATAATTATTCAAACTAGCATTGAGTTTTCTAAACCAACCAAAGCCATTACTATTATTTTTATAATTAGTGCCTAAAAAATTAACCCCATCGTCATAGACCTTGCCTAGGTTAATTTTGGTACTATAAATAAAAGTGTTATGAAAATTTCTAAATAAACCTTCTAAACCTATACTACCTACATTAGAATGCTTATTAAAAGTTAAAAATCCTGCACTTGTATCACTAAGTATTTTATGATAAATACTTGAAGTAAAATAAAATGATGAATTAGTATTAATCCATACAGGATAAGAAAAGTCTATACCAAAATTTCTAGAAGCACCATAAAATCCAGCATTTTCATAATCTTCTCCCAAGGAATAATTTCCTTTTGATACACTTGGAGTAATTTTTAAATTTCCTAAAAAGAAAGTATAACTTGCTCCATAGTTGATTTGTTTTTCATTGCTTGATTGTAAGTAAAAATTATAATAATCTCCCATATTAAATATAGAATTAAATCCCATGCTGATGCCTATTCTATATTTACCAGAACTTTCAATACCATAATTATCAGCATATAATAATACATTAGCCTTAGTATCAGGAACTACTTCTATAACTACATCAGTTTCTCCTGCATTCTCTCCTGCTTGTAAGCCTGCTAGGGTTTGTACTCCATACATTTCATTGACTTTATATGCGCTATCTTCTATTAATTTAGTGGAGATAATTCTACCTTTAAGTTTTTTATCTAATTTATCTTTTATGAAATGATCTTTGATCGAGGTTTTGTTTTCTATTATGTGTTTTCCAAATATTCCTAAAGCAATGTTTAGTTCTATATTGCCATCTTCAAAATTTTGTTTTGGAATAAACACTGTTGCAGCAGGATAGCCATTAACTTGGAAATAATAAGCAACAATATTTGATACATCTTGCAAATCTTGGATATTAAATTTTTTCTGTTCATAATTTAATATGAGATTATGTAATTCCTCTTCTTCAATTCCTAAATTTTCAAAATCAATTCCTTTGTTTGTGATGTGAAAATTATAGTGAGTAAGTATTTCTTTTTCATAATGTTCTTGGTGTGTATTTATGATTTCTCTAGCATCTTGAAATTTTTCATAATTTTGTTCGGTTTTTAAATTTTCTTTTAAAGCTTTGTTTTGTGGTATATTTCTATCGGGGGATAATTCTATTATTTTTATATTGTCATTTGTAGCTCGTAAAGCACATGCTAAGATTAAGGTGCAAACAATAATCTTATGCATTTAACTTTCTTTAGTTAGCACAAGGGTTCATAGCTTTAAACCCATCACTTACAATACAAGTTTTTTTACGAGCTTCTATATCAAGTTCCCCAATTTCTTTGATTATTATTTCATCTTTAACTAAATCATCTCCTAAAGAATTAAATAAAAATAAATTAGCAATATTGTCATTAATCATTGCAGGATAGTTTTGACTATTGTTTAGACTTGATTTTGCTTGATTGTTTTCTAGTGTAGGAATGCTAGGAATACTAGGTGTTAGATCAGTCCAAGGTAAATCAGGTTCAACAGGAATACTAGGTGTTAGATCAATGCTTTCTAAAATAGGTTTATATAAGTCATATTGATAATCTCCCATTATTAAAAAACTACCTTTATTGTGTTGATATTCTATTTTATTTTTAATTTCTGCTAATCCTAATTTGGAAGCTATTGTTTCTTGTTGTTTTTCTAGCATATTGATATTTTTAAGTAATTGAGCTAGCTTATTAGGATCTAGTGAAGAATTGTTTTTTATATAGTCATTATAAGATTTTTCTGCTATTTGAAGTTGTAATTTTATATTTTCCAATTCTTTTAGAAGTTGTTGTGAATTTAAAACTATATCTTTTAACTCTCCTTTTAGAATTTCTAATATACTTATTTTTTTCTCAATTGTTTTGTCTATATTTGATTTTATATTGTTTTGATAAAAATCTTTTACACCTTCTTCAAATTTATCATTATTTGCATTATTTAATCCGTTGTTTTGATAAGCCATTATAAAATCTAAACTTTGAACTATCTTCAAGGCTTGTGATTTATTATTTGCTGTATCTTTGATGAAGTATTTTGCCACAAAATCTACTTTTTCATCTTCTGTCATTAGATTATAATCTTTTTCTGCTAACATATCCAATAAAACATCAATATATATTTTATAATGCTGATTGATAAGATCTGCTAGAATTTCATTTTTGATGACATCTTCATATAAATCATCTTTACTGAGGATGGCTTCTTCTTGTATGATATTGTCTATATTTGGGTAATTAATTTCTATTTTATTTGAAAAATCTGGTTTTTTTGGTAGTTCTATAATAGGTCTTGCTATTGTATTATCTTTACTTAAAAAATCTTCAAATTTTAAATTTTTATTATCATCATTATAGGTATGAATATTAATTTTCATATCTTTCCATAATTTTAAGTCGCTAAAAACATCATTAAAATCATTTTCATGATGATAAATATGTATATTCTTAAAAGCTAAATTTACATTTTTATCGTTATAGGCACTAATAAATTTTCCACTTAAATTTTTACCATCACTTGCAAAAGATTGTATTTGGGAGTCATTTTCAAAAAATAAATATATATTTTTAAAATCTAAATTAAATTTTTGAAACATTGAACGCCCTTCAATATATCCGATAAACCCAGCAGCATTGGCAAAGTCTTTTTGTCCATAAGCTTGTATATTTTTTATATCATATATGCTTATGTTAGAAAAACTTCCTTTACCTTCTTTTTGAATCCATCCTGCAAAACCTCCAACATTTACCATTCCGCTTTTGTCTTTTTCAATCTTGCCTGAAATAGTGTCAATATTTTTTATTGTGATATTTGAAAGAGATAAATTATCACTTCTATATCCTTCTATTTTTCCTGCAAAGCCACCACTTGCAGCACGAGTGCCTTCCATGGAGTTGTTATTAATGCTTTCTATTTTTTCAGCTTCTATGCTAATATTATCAAAAACACCTCCATTAGCAAAACCTACAAACCCGCCAGCATAAGCATTTCCTGTATCAAAAAAATCTTCTTCCAATGAGCCATCTTTGTTATCTTGACTAATGCTTTTTACATTTTTAACACGCACATTGATGTTTTTAAAATAAGTATCACCAGAATCAATACTTCCTACAAACCCGCCAGCATAAGTATGGCGTAAAGTAGTAAAAGTGGAGGTTATGTTGTTTATATCTAAATTTATATTTTCAAGATCAGCATAGCCTATATTACCTGAAAAACCACCTGTAACAAAGCCTCCATTAATTTCATCAATTTGTCTTATATCGATATTGCTAAATTTTCCTCCCCATACTTCTCCGGCAAAACCACCCGTATATGTTGCTTTTGTTGTTTTATCATTAATAATTTTATTTATTTGTGATATGTTTATATTTTCAAATTTTCCATTGTTAATTCCACCTACAAAACCTCCAATATGTGATCTATTTTCAAGGCTAATACCGCTGATTTCTCCTATTGATTTTATATCAATCTTGTTAAAGTTAGCACCATTAACATATCCTATAAAACCTCCTGCGTAGAGGTTGTTTTTATTTTGTGTAGAGATTTTAGAGATATTTTTTAACTCTATATTTTCAAATTTACTACCACCACTTGCATGTCCTACAAAACCTCCAGTATACATTGAGTTTGATAGAATAGAATTATCGTTATAATCAATTATTATATTTTTAAATTCAGAACCATTAGCATTTCCAAATATACCAACATATCTTAAAGAATCTGATAATACATTTGTATCTATGAATATATTTTTTAAAGCAAAATTTTGTCCGTCAAAAATTTTATTATAAAAGCTATTATCTTCTATAATTTCCCAATTATCATTGTAAATAGGATCTTTATATCCTACTATCATATTGGTGCAACCATATCCTTCTATACAGTAATTTGCATAGTTTTTTCCTTTAAAATCTATATCATTTGTTAGTCTGTATTCGGTAGCTGTATTTCTAAAATCTTTTTTATTTTCATTCCAACCTTTGGCAAAATGCCACCAATCAACATCTGAAGATATTCCTACAAAATCATATATGTTAAAAGAGTTATTATTATGTTTTATATTTTGAAAATCAGCTTGTTTAAGTTTATCAAAAACTGCAAAAGAATTAGGATCGTAGTAATATCCACTAGCATTTAAATATATAGAACCTCTTTCTTTAGCGCTTACTTCTAATTTTGATAAAGAATTTGCGTTTATATTTGATGTATCAATGTCTATTTCGTTTCCTATAAGTTTGATGTTTTTTGAGTTGATTTTAGTTAATAAATCATTTGAATTTTTAATATTTGAATTTAATAAAATTTTATTTCCTATAAAGACAACTTCTTCAGCGTTAATATTTCCCATATTAACTACATTGCCATTGTTTTTATCTAATTTTATAATGGGTGATTGTATGGTGTTTATTTTTCCATTTGCAAATTTTTGCATTTCATCAGAACTTATTGATGAGGTTGAAGCCACAAAGCGATTGGCATTGATAGTTCCTGTTTTAGTTATGATTACTCCATTAGGATTGATTAAAAAGACATTATTGCCACTTGCATTTAATAAACCTTCTATGGTGGATTTACTTGTACCATGAGCAATGTTTAGGTAGTTTTTATTGTTTCCATTAAAATTTACACTTTCACCTTTGCCTATGCTAAAGCCACCACCCCATTGTATTACAGAATTTTGCCCATTTCCGTGGATATTCATATGATTATCATTTATGCTAATAGAACCACTAGTTCCATGTGTAAATTTACCACCACTAGGTAGCGCTAGACTTTGATCAAATAAGATAGAAATAACAATACCAGATAAAAGAATATGGTTAGAAAAACTAGACATCAGCTATCCTTAAATAATTATTAATATCAATATGTAATTTTTAAATATATTATAACAAAATTTATTTATAGTTAAATAAAAATAAATAAACATAAACAATATAAATAATTTATTATGCATATTTTTGTTATATAATTTGCTTTTAGAGTTAAGGTTTAGATTAAATGAAATTTTTAGTTTTTTTATTTAAAGAAAGCAAATTAAAAATCATTCTTTTTTTGCTTTTTAGTATTTTTACGAGTATATTAGGTGTATTGACTTTAGTTTTTATCAATGAGTTTTTATTAAAAACCAGTCTTGAAAACTCAAGTATCATTGTGTATTTTGTGCTTTTGTTGCTTGTATTTTTTGCGAGTTCTTCTTTTGTAGAAATTGCTTTAAGCTCGTTTGGACAAAGTTTTATTTTTAAAATGCAAAGAAGGGTTGTAAAGCAAATTTTAGATACAAGTGTTTTGAGTATTTTAAATACTACTAAAGCAAAGATTTTGGCTTCTTTAAATAATGATGTGCGTAGTATTTCTTTTGGACTTTTAAGACTTCCTGAATTCATACAATCAAGTGTTTTGATTATTTGTGTAAGTGCTTATATAGCTTATCTTTCTTTAGAAATTTTCTTTTTGTGTTTTGTGTGGATAGTGTGCGTTTTTTTGGTGGATAATTTTTTAATGAGTAAGGTGTATTTTTATTTTAAAAATGCTAGGGAAAATGATGATGCTTTGCAAAAAAACTATCAAAATATTTTACAAGGGCATAAAGAATTAACCTTAAATCCTTTAAGGGCAAAGTATTATTATGAAAACGAGTTTGAAAAAAATGCTCTAAAAAAGAAAAAAAGCTCCACTATAGGAAATATTTTACATATCTTATCTAATAATTGGAGCAATAGTGCCATGCTAGCTTTAGTAGGAGTGGAGTTTTATATAGCTTTAAGCTATGAACTTGCTAGTTTGCAAAGTGCTACTACTATTGCTTTAAGTGTGCTTTTTTTAAGATCACCACTTGGAGCTATGATAGGAAGTTTTCCTACGCTTATGATGGCAAAAATCGCTTTAGATAAAATTTCAAATTTAAATTTAGAAAATTATTCTCATGAGTTTAAAATTAGTCAAAATAAAAAAACTTGGCAAAAACTTTGTTTTAAAGATGTATCTTTTTCTTATAATGAAAATTTTGCACTAAAACCTGTAAATTTTGAGCTTAAAAAGGGTGAATGCGTATTTTTAATAGGTAAAAATGGTAGTGGTAAATCTACTTTTTCTATGATTTTAGCAGGACTTTTTATAGACTTTAAAGGGGATATTTTTTTAGATGATGAAAAAATAACTTCAGAAAATATTTATGAATATAGAAGTTTAATTAGTGCGATTTTTAGTGATTTTCATTTATTTGAGCATGTTTTAGAAGATGAGAAATTTAACAAAGAAGACTTGGTATACTGGCTTGAAATTTTAGAACTAAATGAAAAAGTAGAGCTTGTGGAAAATAATTTTAGCACTATAAAGCTCTCGGCTGGACAAAAAAAGCGCCTTGCTATGCTTAATGCTTTACTTGAAAAAAGAGATATTTTAATATTAGATGAGTGGGCAGCTGATCAAGATCCTATGTTTAGAAAGTTTTTTTACACTAAGCTTTTGCCACTTTTAAAGCAAAAAGGCATTACAATATTTGCTATAACACATGATGAAGTATATTTTGACATGGCTGATAGAATTTTACTCGCACAAAATGGTCAAATTTGTGAATTAAAAGGCGATATTAAAGAACTAGCAAAAAATGCAGTAGAAAAATTTTAAAGGATAAAAATGAAAAAATTATTTATTTTATGTTTATTTTTAGGAGTAAGTTTGATGGCAAAATCTTTTGAGCTTGTAAAAGAGCCTGTTCTAACTTCGCAAATGGTTGAAGGGATTTTGGATCTTGCAAAGAAAGAAGCAAGAAAAAATGGCTTTCATGTAAGTATTACCATAGTAGATAAATCTGGTCAAATTTTAGCAGTTTTAAGAGATGATAAAGCAGGTGTGCATACGATTAATGCTAGTTATAAAAAAGCCTACACAGCCACTTCGCAAAAAAGAGAAACAGCAGTTATTTTTAAAGGTGTAAAAGAGGGTAAAATACCTGAAGATATTCGTTATTTAGATGATAAGTTTTCTATTATGCCTGGTGGGGTACCGATTTTTATAGATGGAGTTGTTGTTGGTGGTATAGGTGTGGGTGGAGCACACTTAGATGAGGATGTAAAAATAGCAAAAGCGGGGATAGCGTTTTTAAAATAGGCTTTGAAAAATCAAAGCCTATTGTCACTTAGCTTTTGCATAAATTTCTTTTTCAATGTTTATGTAAAATTGTGCGATAGCTTTGTAAGCTTCTTCCCAAGCTTTTAGTATAGTTTCATCTGCATTTAATACTACTTTGATAGCCTTTAAAAGACAAGCACCTACTATAGGGTAATGCTCTTCTTTGACATTTAATTTTGTATGAGTGATAGCTACTTTATCAACAAAGCTTCTCATATTTTCTAAATTTTCTACATTTTTTGCTGCCATTAAAATAGCCATCGCTAAAGCTTTTGGTTGCTCGCCTGAAGCTTGTTTTTCCATATTAAACATAGGTTTTACTTCAGGATATTCTTCAAACATGATTTTATAAAATTCTTTTGTCAAAACTTCACCATTTTTTTGTAAAATTGGTACACAATCTTTGATGATTTGAATTTGCTCTTGTGTCATTTTATCTCCTTTGTATATTGTATTTTTGATGATTATATAAAAATAAGAGAAAAAATATCTTGATTTATGTTAATTTTGTATTATTTTATTTTAAATTG
The DNA here is from genome assembly GCF_025773245.1 of Campylobacter sp. CNRCH_2007_0968H. NCBI lineage: Bacteria > Pseudomonadati > Campylobacterota > Epsilonproteobacteria > Campylobacterales > Campylobacteraceae > Campylobacter > Campylobacter sp. CNRCH_2007_0968H. The sequence continues at coordinate 20,899 of NZ_JAKMTQ010000008.1, forward strand.
ATTATGTATATCAATTTAAGTAAATATAAAGTGAATTATTAATATAATAATCCTTATCAATTTCAAAATTTAAAATTAAGGAAATTTATAAAATGAAAGCAAAAGTAGTTTTACTATCTTTACTAGCTGCTATGAGCTTAAGTGCTCAAGAGCTTACGATTTATTCTCATCGTCATTATGATTCTGATAAAGGAATTTTCAAATTATTTCAAGAAAAAACAGGCATTAGTGTAAATGTGGTGCAAGCTAAGGCTAATGAGCTTGCTAAAAGATTAGAAGTTGAAGGTAAAAATTCAAAAGCAGATTTATTTATGACTGCTGATGCGGGAAATTTAGAACAAGTTCGCACAAATAATCTTTTTGTTTCAGTTAGCTCGCCTGAGCTAGAAAAACTTTCTCCAAAAGAGCTAAGAGGCAAAAATAACGAATGGTATGCTTTTACAACAAGAGCAAGAATCATCATCGCTTCTAAAGATAGAATTAAAGATGGAGAGATTAAAACTTATGAAGATTTAACTGATCCTAAATTTAAAGGTAAGGTTTTAGTAAGAAGTTCAAATAATGTTTATAATATTTCTTTGTTAAGTGCTATGATAGATACTTTGGGCAAAGAAAAAGCAAAAGAATGGGCACAAGGCATAGCAAATAATCTTGCACGCACTCCAAAAGGTGGGGATCGTGATCAAATTCGTGCAATCTATGCAAAAGAAGGCGATGTGGCTATATCAAATAGTTATTATCTAGGACATTTAGCAAATTCAAAAAATCCTAAAGATGTTGAAGCTGCAAATTCAGTAAAAGTGATTTTTCCAAACCAAGATGATAGAGGAACACATATCAATGTAAGTGGTATAGGTGTTTTAAAAACTTCTAAAAATAAAGAAGCTGCGGTTAAATTTATCGAGTTTATGCTTTCAAAAGAAGCACAAGAAATTTTAACAAACCAAAACTATGAGTATCCAGTAAATAAAGAAGTAAAACCTGCTAAAATTTTACAATCTTGGGGCGAGTTTAAAGTAGAAAAGCCAAATTTCGAAGCTTATTGGGGTAATGCTAAAGAAGCTTTAATGATTTTTGATGAAGTTCAATGGAAATAATTTTAAGGAAAAATAAAATTTGAAATTTTTAAGTTTAAGGTGGTCTTTTGCCACCTTTTTTTTCTGTAGTTTAATCATACTGCCTATACTTGCTATTATCTTACACCTTCCTTTTATAGATATTAATACCTTAAAACATTTGAGTAAAAATGTCTTACCAAGGTATATTTTTGGTAGTGCTTTTATATTGTTTGGGACTTTAGTGTTGTGTTTGATTATAGGATTAATTAGTGCTTATTTGATAGCTTTTTATAAATTTTTTGGCTCGAAATTTTTTGAATGGTTTTTGATTTTACCTTTGGCTATACCTTCTTATGTAATGGGTTTTGTTTGGATTGATTTGTTTGAATTTCAAGGCTTAATTCCCACGCTTTTAGGTGTTGATAGGCGTATAGATATCATGAATGCATATGGCGTGATTGTGATTTTATCTTTTGCTCTTTATCCTTATGTGTATTTTTTTGCTAAAAATACCTTTGCTTATGGACTTGGAAATATCATTTTAAGTGCCAAAACACTTAAGGCTTCTAATTTAAAAACATTTTTTAAAGTGATTTTGCCATTTTGCCGTGTGGGTATAGTGGGTGCTTTGCTGTTGGTGGCTATGGAGGTTTTGAGTGATTATGGTTTGGTGGCGTATTTTGGCGTGGATACTTTTAGTGCAGGAATTTTTAGAACATGGGGAAGTGGTGGCGATGAAGTCAGTGCTGTGGCTTTAAGCGTGGCTTTACTTGTATTTATCGCATTTTTAATGCTTTTAGAAAAAATTCAAAGAGGTAAAAAATGCTTTAATCAAAATGTGTTTTTACCTACCCCAAAAGATGAGTTAAAAGGCTTTAGGGCATTTTTAGCCTTTTTATGGTGCTTTTTAGTGGCATTTTTAGCCTTTGTCGTGCCTATTATGTGGCTTGTTTATTGGGCCGGGTTTGATTTTATGCAAAATTTAAGCAATGTCTTAACACCTGCATTTTATAGTCTTAGTGTGGCTTTGGTGAGTTCTTTTGCTATTGTAGGGGTGGCATTTTATTTATGTTTTATAGTGCGTTTAAATGATACAAAAGCTTCTAAAATCATCCTTTGGCTTACGACTTTGGGGTATTCTTTACCTGGAGCTGTGGTAGCTGTGGGAATTTTAGTGATTTTGGGTGTGTTAAATTATATTTTTGATCTTTTATCTTTTGAGTATGCCATAGGTGGTGGATTTTTAGTGCTGTTTTTTGGATACTTTGTGAGATTTTTAGCTTCTGGAATTTTTGCAACCCAATCAGGCTATGAGAGAATTTCTAAAAATATAGACTATGCAAATTTAACCTTAAAATCAAAACCACTTAAAATTTTCACTCAAATTCATTTTCCTTTGATGAAGCATTATTTAGCTTTGGCTGTGGTGATTATTTGTGTGGATATTTTAAAAGAATTGCCTATTTCAACTATACTTTCACCTTCAGGTTTTCAAACGCTTTCATCGCTTGTATTTGCTTATAGTGAAAATGAGTTAATTTATAATGTTTCTTTGCCATCTTTGATTATAGTGTTATTTGGGATTATCCCTACATTTTTAATGCATTATTTGCAAAATAAAAACAACCAAAAAGGACAATAATGGAAATCTTAAAAATTGACAATCTTTACAAATCTTTTGGAAAAATAGAGGTCTTAAAGGGAATTTCTTTGAGCTTAAAAGAAGGCGAGATTGTCAGTATTTTGGGAGAAAGTGGCTGTGGTAAGAGTTCTTTGCTTGGTTGTATAGCGGGTTTTTTTGAAATCAATGATGGTAGTATTTATATAGGGGATAAACTAGTTGCTTCTAAGAGTATGTATTTAGCCCCACAAGAGCGTGATGTGGGGGTTTTGTTTCAAGATTATGCTTTGTTTCCGCACTTAAATGTAGAAGAAAATATATGCTTTGGTATAAGCTCTTTAGGTAAAAACGAGCAAAAACAAAGGCTTGATGAGGTTTTGGAAATTTTAAATTTAAATACACTTTTAAAACGCTATCCAAATGAGCTAAGCGGTGGGCAAGCTCAAAGAGTAGCACTAGCAAGAACCATAGTCGCAAGACCAAAAATCATACTTTTTGATGAACCTTTTTCAAATTTAAATCACACTTTAAGCGTTAAAATGCGCAAAGAAATCAAAAATATTTTAAAAGAGCATAAGCTTAGTGCTATTTTTGTTACGCATGATAAAGACGATGCTTTTTATTTATCAGACAATATCGCTTTGATTAAGGATGGAAAAATTTTAGACTATGGAAGTGCTAAAGAGCTTTTTTATAAGCCTAAAAATATAGATAGTGCTTGTTTTTTGGGCGAAGCATTTTTTATAGATCCAAATACAATTTTAGATGAGAATTTTAAAGCATATTTACAAAGTAAAAATGGCATTTTACGCCCTAATGATATACAAATTTCAACCTCACAAACTCCTTTAAAGGCTAGCGTTTTAGAATGTGTGTTTTATGGGGATTTTTATGAGCTAGGCGTGAGTTTGGAAGGACATATTTTTAGCATTTATCATCATAAAGAGCTTAGTAAAAATGATGAGGTTTATCTTAAGTTAAGTGATATAGAAAGCTTTTAATTACTCTAATTCATTTTCAAATATATCTAAAATTTGCTAAAGATTATAAAATAAAGTAAAATCACAGCAAAAAAAGGAAATAAATGATTAGTGTAGAATTGATAGAGCATATTTTTAAAGCTGCTTCTATATCAAGGTGGAATGATTATCCTAGAATGACAAATTTAGTTGAGCTTGATAAACAAGCACATAAATTTATCATTGCTTATTTCATTGCTAAAATGGAAAAAGATGTCAATATGCGTTTTATCATAGAAGCAGGAATTTTTGAGTTTTTAAGTAGGGTGGTAGTGACTGATATACGCCCTGATGTGTATCATGAGATAACGCGCGCAAAAAATGAGCAAGTAAGTGCTTGGGTGTTAAGTAAAATCGCACCAATGATTCAAGATATAGAAAATGGTGAGTTTTTAAAACGCTATGAGCTTTTTTTGCAAGGTAAAGATTGTGCAAAAGAAAGGCTTGTTTTAAAAGCTGCTTCGTATTTTGCGACAAGGTGGGAGTTTAATATAGTTTATCAAACTAGTTCATTTTTAAGTGATATTGATGAGATTAAGGCTAAGGTTGAAGAAGAATTAGAAGATTATTATGAGTTAATTGGCGCAAGAAAAATAGCCCTTAATCGAAAAATTTCTAAAATAATCGATCTAAGCGGACGCTTGCGTTTTCAAAAAAGATGGGCACAAACTCCAAGGATTCCAGAAACTGCGGTTTTAGGACATATGCTTGTGGTAGCTATTTTGTCTTATTTTTATTCTTTAGAAGTAAAAGCATGCGATGGTAGGATAGAAAGCAATTTTTATTGTGCCTTGTTTCATGATTTACCCGAAAGTTTAACTAGAGATATTATCTCTCCGGTAAAATATGGCATAGATGGTTTAAATGAAATCATCAATGAGTATGAAATGAAACTTATTAATGAGAAAATTTTACCTTTTATACCACTATCTTTCAGGGAAGAATTTAGTTATATACTTGGTATTAGAGAAGGACAAAATGAAGAAAGTGCCTTTGTAAAAAATGAATTTGAAAATCGTATTTTTAATAACAAGCCAAGTGTTTATAGCGGTAGTTTGGATGCGGTCAATGAGGATCGTTTTAAGGCTATTGATGGAAAGGCTTTGAAGTATTGTGATAAGCTAGCAGCTTTTATAGAAGCGGCTTTATCGATTAGCTATGGAGTAAAGTCTAAAGAGCTTGAAAGCGGTTTTGTGGGAATGTATGAATATTTTAAAACAAATCCGACTATTAATGGGGTAAATTTCTTTAGAATTTGTGAGGATATTAAAGGGTATTTTAAACTTTAAAACCCTCCCCCAGATGACTGCGGCACACACTAAGTCTAAGTGCTCTGCTGTGTTCCCACCCTGAAGCGGTGCTTAAAAATAGCATTGCACAGGTCTAAGAGAAGGCAGTTGAAATAATATCTTAAAATATCTTAAAAAACATTGAGGTGAAGTATGTTGAGTATATTTGCAAATTTTTTATCTAAATTTAGAGAATTTTTTGTTCCTAGTCATCTGTCTTTAGAATTTAGAGCAAAATCTTTTGCGGCTATTATTGTGGCAAATAAAAATATAAAAGCAGAAATTTGGCAAGTTTTAGCTGATATTGCTAGTGAAATTTATCCAAAAGATAAAAGCAGGCAAGCAATTTTGGTGCAAACTTCTAAAGAATATGTAGATAGAGTTTTAAAAAGTGAGCTTAGTTTGGATACTTTACTTAAAAATATTGCTTTGCTTTTGAAAAAAAATCCAAGATATATACAAAAGATAAAATTTGATAAACTTGAGCGTTTAATAGATAAAAATGAAGAAGAATCTTTGGTTCAGCTTAGGGTGTATGAATTTTTTGAGCAAGAGGTAAAATATATCTTAGAGCAAAAAAATATAAATAAAACATGAAAAGCTAAAATTAGCGTTTCATGTTGATTGCTTTTTGTATCATTTGATCGGCTGTTGTGATACTTTTACTACTTGAATCATAAGCTTTTTGTAGAGTGATTAAGTTAGTAAAAGCTACCGATAAATCTACATTAGATTGCTCTAAATAAGAACCTTTAAAAGTTGCTGTGCTGAAATTTCCATTAGCATCAAGTAAAAAAGTTGGATTACCGCTATTTCCTGTTTGCCCATAAAGATTTTCCCCTAGCTTTTCTAAACCTTGTTCGTTTGTAAAATTAAACAAAGCAAGTTTTGCCATAGCTATTTGATCTCCATTGGTAAAAGTGGCGATGATAGTACCATCTGTGTTAATAGAATAATTATTTAAAAACCCCTCGCCCTTACCATCTGTTTGTGTATGCACTGAAGGTTGTTTGTTTTGTAAAGCATGAAGCCCATCATAGCCTGAATTTGGTATATTTGGATCATAATAAGAACCAAGATTTATATTAACCCTTGTGCCATTATTATCTACCGAATTTAAGGTGTTAGATACTAAAGCTCCAGATTCGTTAAAAGTGATTAAACCTTCAGTTGTTCCACCTATTTTATTGCCATCATTATCATACACTTGTGCAACGGCTTTGTATTCTAAATCTGTACCATTTTGCGGTAAAACTCTATCTAATTTAACTTTTACCCAACTAATAGATCCATCAGGATTTATTAATTTTGCAGAAAGTTCTGTGCTATCAGCTACTTCTTTTTCAACGCTTAAGTGAGATGATTCTAATTTGGCTGTTTCTAAATCGACTTTATCTAGTTTTTGATTGTCGATACTAAAAGCTAAATTTTCATCTAAAGTAGCTTGTAATGTTTGACTAGCACCCTTTTCATCAGTGATTTTAAAATATATAGTATCGCCAGGTTTTATACCATAAATTTGTTCATCTTTTACACTACCTGAAATTTTTACACTACCATCTTCATTTTTACTAAATTCAAATTTAGAAGCATCTACATCTACATTTACTGCTTCTGTTTTGGTGCTTGTGTCTAAATTTCCACTCCAAGTTATATTTTGCGTTGGTTGAGGTGGTAAGTAAAGATTTTTAGGTACAGAAATAGGTCCTTGAGTATTAACTCCGCCCATTTGTAAATTCTGTCCAGGTGTTCCACTCCAAGCTGTAGTGACTTTTTGTCCCATAATCTGACCAAACATATTAGAAACTCTATCGCTTAGTTGAATTTCTTGTAATGATGGATTCATAGTTCCAAGTACATAATTTCCATTTGAATCTACTAAAAATCCATTTGCATCAGGTTTAAAAGCACCATTTCTAGTATAATAAACCCCATTGGCATTACTTACACCAAAAAAGCCTTTTCCAGCAATTGCTACATCAAATTCATTATCAGTAGAAACTAACGGACCTTGTTCAAAAATATCATTAGTAGCTCCTGCTACACTACCATAACCAGTTTGACCTTTGTTATATGATTGTGTTGTTATGGTGCTATAAAATACATCTTTAAATGCCACATCAGAGTATTTAAAACCGACTGTATTGACATTGCTTATATTATGAGCGGTATTGTCTATACCATAACTTTGGGATTTTACTCCATTTACTCCATTGTAAAATGCTGTAAACATGATTTTATCCTGTAATCTCTTTAATATCTTCCCATTTAACCCAGCTACCGCCCATACCAACTAGAGCTTCACCTTCTTCAAATTTAACTCCAGTGATAGGATAAGCACCATAAGTTGAATTAACGGTTGTGCCATCTTCACCTATATAGCTTGCTCTTACATAGTATTTTCCAGATGGTACAGGACTTCCACTATCATCTGTTCTATCCCAAACGATTTGTTTCATACCAGCACTCATATCTTTAACACTCATTGTTCTTACAGGATCTCCTGCTTCATTATAAATAGTAAATGTTACAGGTGTGCTGTCTGATTTATAAGCTGAATCAATCTTTGCTGTTTTGATATCAACACTTGGGGTATGTCCTACTATTTTAAATGTTTGATCTTCTCCAACTACTGCTTGAACAGTTTCTTCTTGACCTTTGTCATCTTTTAATTTTATATGTATAGTTTCTCCAGGTTCAGCTATTTCTTTATCAACTTTACCTGTTATATCTAGTTTATCTTCGCCATTTTTCTTAAGTTCAAAACCTTCAATATCAATATCAGTCTTTTTACCTTTTTGTGGTTCTTGTGGTAAATACATATTAATTTGAAATTGTATATCATCATCTGCCACTACAAGGTAATTATCTTTAACTGTTGCAAGCTTTCCAACTGCAGCTAGTGCGCTCATACCTGTGCTTGCTGCAATAGAATTTTGTAGTTTTGTCATCGCAGTTACAAGTTGAGTCATGGTTTTATTAGTATTATCTTGCATTTCAAGTGCTGAAAGTTGTGCTGTTTGGGTAAGCATTTTTTCAGTATCCATAGGATCTGTTGGATCTTGATGTTGGAGTTCTATTAAAAGAAGCTTTAAAAACGCATCCTTGTCAAGTTCTGCCCCAGGGTTGTAAATCAACCCGCTATCACCTTCACCGGCTCTAGTACTTCCTTTGGCATTTGGCATATCTTTAGTATTAAGCGTTGCTAAAGGACCTTGAAGGGTTTGTGTGTTTATATTTGACATAAAAATCCTTTTTTATATATTTTTAAAGCTCAAAGCAAAAAATATTCCATTTAAAAATATTTTGCTAAAACCATTTCTAAGCTCGGTTTTTCTTGAATTTCTTTTTCAAAATTCACCTTATCTTCTTTACTATTGTTGTTTTTTTGTCTTTGCGGATTGCTTTGTTCTTTTCTTTCTTGATTACTAAAATTCATTTCTAAATTTGTAAATCCCATATTTACAAGAGCATTTTTAAATTCAGCTTGATGTTGTATAAAAAGATTTAGGGTATTTTGATTAGAGTTAAAGCTAATATTTAAATTTGAACCCCTTTGGACTAAAGTTACTTCTACTTCTCCAAGATTATGTGGATTAAGAGTTATACTAAAGCGAGTTATAGGTGCTTTGTAGCTTTCTAGTTTTTCTTTAAATTCTTGGGCAAAATCATTAAAAGTTTCTTTCATAGGAATATTTTGATTTTTTATAAAATTATTAGAAACCCTATTCATTTCCCTTACATAAGAATTTAAATTTTCTTCACTATGATCATTTTCATCTTTTGAAAACTCTTTTGTGTGTTTAAAAATATCACTAAAATTATCTATATTTTGATTATTTTTATCTATTTTTAAATGTTTATCTTGAGGGGCTAATAGATTTTCTAAGTTAATTTTTAAATCTTGATTTTGATTTTGTATATTTTGAGTATTTTTTATATTTGTTAATTCAGTTTTTAAATCTTTTGAATTTTCTAAAACAGAACTTATTTTTTTACTAAAGCTATCTTCGCTAGTAGTTAGTTTTTCATTCTTTAATATTTCTTTAAAATCTAGCTTTTCTTTTTCTTTAATATCTTTTTTTAGGTTTGTGTTTTGAGTAAGATTAATTAACTCAATATCACTTAGTTTTTCATTGAATTTTGTTGTTGTATTTTGGATATTTTTTGCGTTTTTTATTTCTTTTTCATCTTGAATTTGAATTTTTTCTACTAGTTTTTCTTTAAAATCTATGTTTTGAATGTTTTCTTTTGCTTGTATTTTTATATCTTTTTTTGGAAGTTCTATATTTTTTAAAGCAGAAGAAAGCAAAGACACACCTTCGTTTTCTTTGCTTTTTATATTTTTGCTTGTATTTGGTTCTTCTTTTAAAAGCTTGGTAATTTTTTGATTGATTAAATCTTGAAAAACATTAGTATTATTATTTTGTTTTGGTATTTCAAAAAAACCTTTTTTATCAAGATTTGGAAAGGCTTCTTTTAAATCTTTAATTTGTTCAAATTTTATATTTTTGATGTTTAATCCAAGCTCTTTTGCCACATTAAAAAGCTCATTAATATTTTTTATATTTTTTAGCTTGTGTAGATTTTTTTCAAGAGCTAAAATAGCAGTATTATCCTGGACAAGTTTGTTTAGTTTTATATCCTTGCTATCGCTTTGTAAAACCTCCAATAAAGAAAGAATTTGCATAAAATTTGCACCCTCAAAAAGCTTCAAGGCATCTTTTTCATCCAGCGGTATTTTATCTTTGACATCATCTTTTAAAATTTTATCATTAACTTTATCATCTTTTTGTGGAGTCTTGAAATCTTTTGGTAAACTTCCATCTTTTTCATTTATTGCTTGCAATAAGGAATTTAAAAATTCCTCGCCATCACTTTGTGAGCTAGTGTTTTCTTTACTTGGGTTTTCATTCTGTGGAGTGATGCTTAGTAAGTTTAAAGCATCACTAGCTTGGATATTAGACATTAATTAACCTACTAAAAAATTATTTTTTGCTAAATTTGGAAATAAATTTTGTAATTGTGCTGCACAATCAAGTTTTAAATTTTCATGAGTAAGATTAAAATTTTTAAATATCACTAATAATTCTTCTATGTTTTTAGCATTTAAAACCGCATTTTCATTTTGAGCATCATCTAAAATTTCACTTACTTTACTTGAAAGTTTTGCATAATTTAATTCTTTTTCTTTATTTGAATTTATAACTTCTAAATAATTTAAAAGTTCCATAAAATGCTTACTATTTAAAACTGAAGTTCCTTGTTTTTCTAAGTTAGCGTTAAAGATTTGAGTATTTAGGTTTGACATATTTTTCTCCTTAAAAATAATTCTTACTCAAGACAAAAGCAACAAGTGTTCCAATTTTTAAATCTTAATTTTTAAGCATTTTTTTTATATAATATTAGATTTTAAATTTAAGACTTTGGAGAAAAACTTGGATAATATTAGAAATATAGCTGTTATAGCTCATGTTGATCATGGTAAAACAACAATGGTAGATGAGCTTTTAAAACAATCAGGAACTTTTAATGAGCGTGAACAAATAGCAGAGCGTGTAATGGATAGTAATGATATAGAAAAAGAAAGAGGTATTACTATACTTTCTAAAAATACCGCTATTAATTATAAAGGCACAAAAATAAATATCATAGACACTCCAGGCCATGCTGATTTTGGTGGTGAAGTTGAGCGTGTGTTAAAAATGGTTGATGGGGTTTTGCTTTTAGTTGATGCACAAGAAGGGGTTATGCCTCAAACTAAATTTGTGGTAAAAAAGGCTTTATCTTTAGGGCTTAAACCTATTGTTGTTATTAATAAAATCGACAAGCCAGCTGCTGATCCTGAAAGAGTAATCAATGAAATTTTTGATCTTTTTGTGGCTTTAGAGGCAAATGATGAACAACTTGATTTTGCAGTGGTTTATGCAGCTGCTAAAAATGGTTATGCAAAACTTGCACTTGAAGATGAAAGCACTAACATGGAACCATTGTTTAAGACTATACTTGAGCGTGTGCCTGCTCCAAGTGGTAGTGATGAAAATCCTTTACAGCTTCAAGTTTTTACTCTAGGTTATGATAATTTCGTTGGTAAGATAGGGATTGCAAGAATTTTTAATGGTAAAGTAAAGAAAAATCAAAATGTTATGCTTGCTAAAGCAGATGGCTCTAAAATCAATGGAAGAATTTCAAAGCTTATTGGTTTTATGGGTCTAGAAAAAATGGACATTGAAGAAGCAGGGACAGGCGATATTGTAGCGATTGCAGGTTTTGAAGCTTTAGATGTAGGAGATAGTGTGGTAGATCCAAATAACCCTATGCCGCTTGATCCTTTACATATAGAAGAGCCAACTTTAAGTATAGTATTTTCAGTAAATGATGGTCCTTTAGCGGGTACTGAAGGTAAGCATGTAACTTCAAATAAAATCGCAGAACGCTTAGAAGCTGAAATGAAAACTAATATTGCTATGAAATATGAAAGCACAGGCGAGGGTAAATTTAAAGTAAGTGGAAGAGGTGAACTTCAAATAACTATTTTAGCCGAAAACATGCGTAGAGAAGGTTTTGAGTTTTGTATGGGTAGACCTGAAGTTATCGTTAAGGTAGAAGATGGGGTAAAAACAGAGCCATTTGAGCATTTAGTAATTGATGTGCCTGATGATTTTACAGGAGTAGTGATTGAAAAACTAGGTAAAAGAAAAGCTGAAATGAAAACTATGACACCAACTGGAGATGGTCAAACAAGACTTGAGTTTGAAATTCCTGCGCGTGGGCTTATAGGATTTAGATCACAATTTTTAACAGATACTAAAGGCGAGGGTGTTATGAACCATAGCTTTTTAGAGTTTCGTCCATTTAGCGGGGCAGTTGAAAAAAGAAATAATGGTGCGTTAATTTCTATGGAAAATGGTGTTGCACTAGGATATTCTTTATTTAACTTACAAGATAGAGGGATATTGTTCATTGATCCTCAAACAAAAGTATATACAGGTATGATTATAGGTGAGCATTCACGCCCAAATGATTTAGATGTTAATCCTATTAAAGGTAAAAATTTAACTAATGTTAGAGCAAGTGGCAGTGATGATGCGATTAAGCTTGTACCACCTAGAAAATTAAGCCTTGAAAGAGCATTAGAGTGGATAGAAGAAGATGAGCTTGTAGAGGTTACTCCACAAAATATTAGAGTTAGAAAAAGATATCTTGATCCTACTCAAAGAAAAAGAATGGAAAAGGCTAAGTCTTAATGGATTTTGAAGCCATAAGACAAGCTTTAAATAAAAGACTCAAAGCTTTACAAATTTTAGCATTTGTTGAAGCTTTGGTTATATTTTTTCTTACTTTTCAATTTAGCAAAGATGTGATTATAGCTTTGTTTTTTGCTGTTTTAGCAGGAGTTTTGTTTTTTAGAATTTTAGGAAGAAAGCTTATGTGGGGACGCAATGAGCTTGTATTTAAAATGTGTGAGGAATTTTTAAAACAAAATAATGCTAAATTTGATAAACAAGGCTTTTATCAGAAAGATTTTGAAAAAATTGCTTTTGACTTTTCTTTAAAAACTTATCATTCCCAAAATTCTTTTATTTTTGATGATTTTATTCTTTATGATGTGAAATTTAAAGATGAATTTGGGAATTTCTTTTGTGGAATTTTGCTTTATAGTAAGAAATTAAAAGAAGATATTAGCTCAAGTGAAAGTATTTTTGAAAAAGTAAAGGATAAAGAATTTTCTACACAAAGAGTTTTGAAAAAAGATGATTATTTACTCATAGCAAGTTTGAAAAATCCTTTTTTTGCTGATTTAAAAATTTCAAGTGAGTTAAATTTTAAACTTTTTAGAGCTAATTTAGAAAAAATTCAAACTTTTATACATGATTAAGCAAGCTATGCTTAATCATTTTGTTCTAAATTATTAATTTCTTGTATTTTCAAATTCTCATTTTTTCCCATTAAATTTTGTATGATTTGAATTTGCTCTTTAGAGGCATAGCTCATATCTTTTAAAACTATCCAAGTGATTTTTTGACTACAAGGCTTGTTGAGTTTGTTTTTAAAGATGTAAAAAGATTGAAGATTATTTGGTAATAACTCATTAGCGCTTAAGCTTTGAACATAAAGCTTATCGCCTTCTTTTTTAGGAAAAGCACGGATGGTTTTTTTAATAAAAGGATTTTCCGCGCCTTCTTGTAAAAACAGCACAACCACTACTATATCGCCTTTTTGCCTTACATGACTAAAATGAATTTCTAAAGGATAAGATTTTTTATCAATAGAAATTTTTGATGGGCTATGAAAGTGAAAATGCGATAAATTATAAGCTGTATTATCTAGCACGATATGGCTTCCATTGCTTGCAAAATGCATTTTTATAGTATAACCATCATTTATTAAGCCAAAAGAATCATTTGAGTAGTTAAATTCTAAAGAGTGATTTTTATTTGTAACCTTTTTACTGTTTATATTGATAAAATCTTGATTTAATCCACTTTCACAGTAAATCCAGTTTTTATCTAAATTTTTCCATTTGTCTTTGTCTATGAAATTTCCATGTGAGGCATTTTGAGGCATTTGCTCATAGGCAAAAAGCATGCTAGTAGTAAATAAGCCAAAAAGTATTTTTTTAAAACTCATAATATTCCTTTTTTAGCATAATTATAAAAAAATAAATCCTACAAGAAGCTTATGTTTAAAAATAATTATATTAAAATTAAATATTTTAAAGAAATTACAGATAATATTAAGGATAAATTGATCGATATATGGGAGGATAGTGTGAAACATTCCCATGATTTTTTATCTGATTTTGATAGAGAAAAGATTAAAAATGATCTTTTAAATTCTCAAGTATTCTTTAGTTTAAATTATTTGATTTGTTATGATAAAGACAAAATGATTGGATTTTTAGCATTTGTGGATGATAAAATTGAAATGTTGTTTTTAAGTTCAAAATATTTTAACAAAGGTATAGACACTACTTTAATATCTAAAGCCATAAATGATTATCATTTGAAATATGTTGAAGTAAATAAAGATAATTATAAGGCATATAAATTTTATCAGAAAAATGGTTTTTTACAAGAGAGTGAATATAAAGATGAATATGGTTTTATTGTTTTAAAAATGAAATTTTAACTATTCTTTGCCATCTTTGATAGGTACAAAAAGGCATTCATCTAAAACTTCTTTGCTAATCTCACCATCTTTTTTGGTAAATTTAGTGATGAATTGTTGATTTCCTATGAGTAAAGGAGCTACTAAAATTCCATTGTTTTCAAGTTGATCAAATAATACATTTGGAATATGCTCTATATAAGCTGAGAGTAAAATTCTATCATAAGGTGCATAATTTTTCCAACCATTTTGTCCATCATCAAATTTTACATGAATATTAGCATAGTTTAGTTTTTTAAATTTTTCTATAGCACTAATTGCAAGTTTTTCGATGCGTTCTATGGTAAAAACTCTTCTAATAAGCTTACTTAAAATCGCAGCTTGATACCCGCTACCACAACCTATTTCTAAAACACTATCAGCTTCTTTAAAATCAAGCGCCATAGTCATTTTGGCCACAGTTAAAGGTGAGCTTATCCATTGATTACCCATTAAAGGAAGTGCATCAAGTCTATAAGCATGCATTTTTAAAGGTGAAAAAATTTCTCTTGGAGTAGAACAAAAAGCTTCAAATAATTCTTCATTAATGAAAGTGTTTTTGCGAATTTCTTCTGCCATAGTTTGACATTGTTTTTGTTCAAATATATGAATCAATAAGCACTCCTTGATAAAAAGTGTTATTTTATCTTAAATTTTATTTATCTAGCTTTAAAATCCTTAAGGCGTAAAAACGCCTTAAGATTAATCAAGTGTATAAAGGATATTTGATCCATCTTGATAAGATAAGATGTGCATTTTACCATCTTTGAAGAATAAGCTTCTTGCGTTAGTTATATTTTCTGGATACGAAATAGTTTTTACAACTTCTTCTTTGTCTAGATCAATTACAGCAATAACATTATGCTTTTTACTTAATGCATAAATTTTACCATTTTTAAAAGCCATTGAAGTTATATAAAGATCGCCCAAAGTTTTTCCTTCTTTTAACTCAGCTTTAGGAGTAAATTCAGCTGAAAGAACTCTATCTGCTAAAGAAATTTTAGAAATTACAAAAGTTTTAGCATCCTTATTGTTTGGAACGGTAGCAAGATACATGTATTTTCCATCAGTAGTTGTGCTTAAAACATGATGGAATTTAGCTCTAACTGTGTCAATTCTACCACGACCAAGGTTTTCACCTTGTCCCTCAAAATTATTTGCCCCTCTAATAAAATCAGCATATTGTAAAGCTTCATCTGCATTAGGATTTTGAGCAAATCTTAAGAAAGATTTATTAGAACCCATTAAGATGTATTTGTTATCTAAATAAGGGATAATTCCTACGATAGGGTTGATTGTAGCTGAAAAATATGGATCTAATAGAAAATCTGTTTTAGTGCTAAAATTATCATCTAGGAAAAATACTTCCCATTTTGAACTTGCGACATATTCTCCATTGATATAATCAAGTGTATTGATAGCTTTAGGAAAATCAATTTTTGTTTCATTTGCGATTTTTAGATTATCATCGATATTTGTAAATGGAGCATTACTGATATTATTATCAAATTCAATACCTAGTTTTTCATTAGCAGGAGCAAAAGCAAAATCAGGTTCTTTAACATCGCGTTTTCCTAAGAAAGAAATGCTTTTCCAACTTTTATTCCAGCCTGAATCATCCCAAATAATATATTTTGGATTTAAACTAAAACGAACTGGATCACCTTGTCCGCTATATGGGATAGGACCAGTGCTTACGAAAGCTTGGAAGACATTTGAAGCTACGATAAAAGCAACAATAACCATAGCAGCTAGGTTAAATTTAGTTAATTTTCTAAAACTAACTCCTTCCATTTCTTTTTCAAAGGAGCCAAATTTTGGAGCAAAAGCAAAAATTACACCAAGTAATAAAACTACAGCCCAAAATACTACTTCAGCCCAAAAATAAGTATGCAAACCAAAAATAGGCAAACCAAAACCTTGATCAAGATCACGATGCGCATGTCCGCTTATATGATTAAATGATTGCCATAAACCAAATGCAGTTGCAATTAAAAGAAAAGCTAAGAACTTACCTTTCATACCATAACGCACGATAAATAAAGCTGCAACACCAATGAAAATCATTGATTCTCTTTGGCCCCAACAAGAAGTACAAGGGCTATCACCTAGCATATAACCAAAAATCAAATTTGCAATTCCAACAGGCATTAAAATGATTAAAAAACCTGCCAAGCACATTAAAAAATAAAAAAATTTAGTTTTGTTAATATCACACATATTTGCCACCTTATAGATTCATTAGGCCTAAGATTGCGCCTGATTTGCGACCTAAATAGTCAAATACCATAATAGCCCATGAAATTACAAGTATAGAAAAAGCTAGTTTTTCTTTTTCAGGCTTAATTATCATGAGAACTATGGCAATAAAGACTAGCAAAAGTTCTAAAAACTCCATAATTACCCCTTTATTAATAAAATAAAATGGCGGATTTTACAATAGTGAAATAAATAAAAATAAAATATTAAATAAAAAGAGAATTTTAGTTTAAAAAAATGTAAAATATGGGTAGTTTTGTGACTTAAAAGTCATCAAAACTCAAACTCCCTTTAGAATAGTTTGTAACCTTGCTTTCAAAGAAATTGCTTTTTTGATCATTAAATTTAGAAAAATCATCCACCCATTTAATAGGATGTTTTGCATTATAAATTTTATCAAGATTAATAGCTATTAGTCTTTGATCAACAAGATAGTGAATGTACTCTTCTATAATATCGTCTGTAAAACCCATGATTTGATTTTGAGTGATGTATTTACCCCATTTGATCTCAAGTTCACCTGCTTTTTTAAACATATCATAAATTTTGTTTATATTGATATCATTAAACAAATCAGGTCTTTCTTTACGCACAGAATTAATCATATTTTGAAATAATAATAAATGAGTAATTTCATCTCTTTGTATAAAGCGTATCATTTGTGCTGAACCTAGCATTTTTCCTGCACGCGCTAAAGCATAAATAGCAGTAAAACCACTATAAAAATACACTCCTTCTAGAATTTGATTTGCTACCATTGCAAGTAAAAGTTTATTATCATCTACTTCGCCAGCTAATTCTTCATAAATACTCGAAATGAAATCATTTTTTTCTCTTAAAGTCTCATCGTGTTTTTCCATTTCATAAATTAAGTCTGTATTTTCACAGATTGCTTCAACCATCACTGCATAAGATTTTGAGTGATTTGCTTCTTCATAAGCTTGTCTTGCTAAAACCGCATTGATTTCAGGTGCTGTGATATAAGGGTTGATATTATCAGCAAGATTGTTTGTTTGAAAACTATCCATTGAGATAAGTTGAGACCAAACTAGATCATACATTCTTTTTTCTGCTACGGTTAGATTGCAACGATAATCTAGTGCATCTTTTGTTGTATCTACTTCTTTTGGAAACCAAGTATTTGCTTCCATTAAATCCCAAAGTTTTAAAGCCCATGTGTATTTTGCTTTAGTAAAATTTAAAATACCATGTGGGTTGCCGTTAAATACTTTTCTATCATTTAAAGTTTCATTTGATTTTGGATTATAAATTCTTTTTCTATTCATTTTTCCACCTTTGTTACAATAGCGCTTTGGCTTAAAATATCATGCAAGGCTAAGGTATCCTTTCTTAAAAAGCTTACCAAAAAGCCAATCAACAAGCCAAAGCTTATAATGAAAATTACATAGCGTAGGATTATTCTAAAAAAATTAAGTTTGTGTCCATTTTTAATATCAATCAAGTATAAATCATAAGCTTTAAGTCCAGGACTTTGAGCTTTTTTTACTAAAAATAATGCTTGTAAAAATCCAAAAAGCAATGGGCACAAAAAAATTATAAGTTGATTGTTTAAAAAAGCTTCTTTAGAGCCAAGAGTAAAATAAAACAAATACAAAATGGGCACATAAAGCAAAAATAGATCAATCAAAAAGGCTTTAAATCTTAAAAAGCGAGTGGCTATTTTTGCTTTAGTTTTCATTAGTTACCACGACTACCAGGTTTGATAGCTTTAGTGCCTTTTTCACAAAGTGGGCAAGTATTTGCATCATAAATATCAAATTCAAAATTTCCTAGTGCAAAAAGTGGTAAATTTTGTGGTAATTTTGCATTTTCTTTTCTTGGATTGTTTAAATTTTTTACAGCACAAAAACCACGATTTGCTAAAGCTGCAAAACCTACTACCTCTCCACCTAAATTCTCGATGATTTTTGCACTCTCAAGTGCTGAGCCACCTGTTGTAATAATATCTTCACAAACGATAAATTTTTCACCTTTTTTTACTTCAAAACCGCGTCTAAGACTCATCACTCCTTCTACGCGTTCAGTAAAAATAAAGCGTTTGTTGCAAGCTCTAGCAAGTTCATAACCTGCTAAAATTCCACCCAAGGCAGGCGAGCAAATACTATCAAATTCAATATTAAAACTGGCAATAACTTTCGCAAGCTCATCACAAAGCTCACCTGCTAGTTTTGGATTTTCTAAAACTTTAGCACTTTGAAGGTAAAACTCAGAGTGTTTCCCTGAGCTAAGTAAAAAATGTCCTTGTAGGTATGCTCCACAATCTTTATAAATTTGTTCTAAGTTCATTTTTAAACCTTTAAAAGTTCCGCTTCTTTGTTTTTAACTAACTCATCTACTTTTGCTGTATAATTATCGGTTTGTTTTTGTACTTCATCATAAGCTTTTTTAGCTTCATCTTCTGAGATTGCTTTATCTTTTTCTAGTTTTTTTACCGCATCATTTGCATCTTTTCTAATATTTCTAATAGCAACTTTAGCCTTTTCACCCATAGCTTTAGCATTTTTAGCATTTTCTTCTCTTTGTTCTCTTGTCATAGGAGGAAAAAATAATTTAACACTTTCGCCATCATTGTTCGGATTTACTCCAATGTTTGCCGCAGCTATGGCACTTTCTATGGCTTTTAGCATTGATTTTTCCCAAGGAGTAATGCTAATAGTTGAAGCATCAGTTGCTAAAACTGTTGCTACTTGATTTAATGGAGTTGCACTACCATAATAATCTACATGAATATGATCAAGTATATTTATATTTACTTTGCCAGTTCTTATGGTAGTAAAATCTTTTTTTAAGGCCTCTAAGCTTTTGTCTGATTGTTGTTTTTGCTTGGTATAAATTTCATTTAGCATGGTATTTCCTTTTTTTATTTGCTAGTATTACTTTCGCTAATTGGAGCACTTGGTGCAACTGGAATGCTAGTTGTGTTTGTTTCAGGTGCCTTTGGTAAAATTTGTTCTGCTTTTTCAGCAAGTGAGTTAGAATTAGCATTATTATACATATAACTTAGAGCAATTGTATTAGCGATAAGTAAAACACCCATCACAAAAGTAAATTTAGCTAAAAACCCTGCAGGACCCTTTGCTCCAAACAAGCTTTCATTACTTCCGCTATATGCTCCAAGTCCTATGTTTGAGCTTTTTTGTAATAAAACAGCAATACAAATAATCACAACAATTGCAAATTGCAAAATAATTAAAAGAGTAGTCATGAATTTTCCTTATTGAAAATAAAATGAGTATTTTAACTTAAAAAGTTTGATAAAAACTTGAAAGAGGTAAAGAAAATTTGCGAGAATTTTTCTCGCAAATTTTTATCTGCTATTAAAGCTTCTTAAAATATTAAGAAGAGAGATGAAAAGATTGATAAAATCAAGATAAAGTGCAACTGCACCTTCGATTGGTGTTTCATAATTTCCTCTAATGATGTTTTGAGTATCATAAAGAATGTAAAAAGAAAATAAAATTGCACCAATACCAGAAATTGCTAAGCTTAAAAGTGAACTTTGAAAAAAGATATTAATTAAAGAAGCTACTACGATAACAATTAAAGCTATAAAAAGCATTTTTCCCATCATAGTAAAATCTTTTTTTGTATTCATAGCAAAAACGCTTAAAGCACCAAAAGCCACTGTTGTTAAAGCAAAAGCTTGAGCGATAATGCTAGCTCCTGCAGGAAGTGCTAAAACAGAATATAAAAGTGGTGTTAAAGTAAGTCCTGAAACAAAAGTAAAGGCAAAAAGTAAAACTAAATTAAGCGGAGCTTCTCTTTTTTTCCATTGTAATGCAAATAACAAGCCAATTTCTACGATAAATAAAATCCAAAAAGTTGCTTGAGATTGTGCAAATAAATGTGCTAAGGCAAAAATTCCTATGTAAGCACCTGCTGTTGCAGCTAATAATGAAGCAGCAAAAAGCTGATAAGTTTGTTTTATAAAAATGCTCAAATCACTTCTAGCATAACCTTCAAATTCTTGAGTTTTAGAGTTAGAATAATCTCTATCATAAAGACTCATTAAAATCCTCCAATAATTTTTAAAAATTAAAATTTACAAAAAAAAGATAAATAAAAGATTAAAATTGTATAAAAATATAACAAAAAATAAATTTATAGATTTGTTTTAAGTAAAAATAATTTAGTATAATGCTTTATTAAAATGCAAAAAAGGACTTTTTTTGAAAGACTTGATCGAGGGTGCTTTAAAATTTATGCAAGAAGATTTTAAAGAGCATGCAGAACTTTTTGAAAGTTTAAAAAATAAACAAAATCCCCACACACTTTTTATAGGATGTGCTGATTCAAGAGTTATACCAAATTTAATTACTAATACAGGTCCAGGAGAGCTTTTTGTTGTAAGAAATATAGGCAATATAGTTCCACCTTATAGAGTAGGAGATGATTTTTTGGCAACTACTTCAGCTATTGAGTATGCTTTTAGTTCTTTACATATAAAAAATATCATAGTTTGCGGACATAGTAATTGTGGTGGCTGTGCGGCTTTATATGCAAATGAAAATGAGCTAAAGAGTATGCCGAATGTGAGAAAATGGCTTACCTTGCTCGAGCCTATTAAAAATAAGGTTTTAAAAGTTGCAGGCAGTGATTTAGCCATGCGATCTTGGATGACTGAAAAAATGAACTTGGTTAATTCTTTGCAAAATTTATTAACCTATCCAGGTATAGAAGAAGCTTTAAATAAAAAAGAAATAGAACTTCATGCTTGGTATTACATCATAGAAACGGGTGAAATTTATGAGTATGATTTTAATTTTGAAAATTTTGTTTTAATACAAGAGAGGGTGAAAAAAGTATGAAAAAGATTGTTAATATTATTTTATTATTTTTATTTATTAGCACTTTGAATGCACAGGAAAAAAATGCTTTAGAAGATAAGAACAGTATTTTTGCTTTGGTACAAGATTATATAGAGCTTAATTTACTTTTGGAAAGTTTTAAAACCGGTGATACAAATAGCACCGAATTTCAAGATAATATCAAAGAAATAGAAAAACAAAAAACAGCTCTTTTGACTACTTTACCTTTAAAAATGGTATCTCAAAAGATTGATGATAAAGAAGCAAAAGATTTTTTAAAAACTAAGAATGCTTTACAAAAAAGTGTTGAAAATGCTCAAGCTAAAAAAAGATATTATGATTATGTGGATAATAAAATCAAACTTTTAAATTTAACCTCTGCAGAACATTTTTATCTTTGTATATTTGAATTAGAAAAAGTTTTTATAGAAGGTGCTCAAAGTCAAAAAATAAAAAAAATTATTGATGAAAGCATTGACTCATTAAAAGAAGATATAGTTTTTAATTTTGCTTTAGATAAAGAGAAAATTAATGATATTACTCAACTTAGAACTTTAGAGCTTAGTGAAAATAATTTAAGAAATACCATCAAGTCATATAATGAAATTTTGGTATATCTAAGAAATAATGCAAATTTGCTTGAAACTAATTTTTTATTTACGGGCTTGGGCTTGCAAAATGCCATTAATTATATTAATAAACAAACCTCTATTAGTAGTGTAAATGTTGGAAAAATAGTTATTTCTATTATTGTCATTGTTTTGTTTTATTCTTTGAAATTTTATCTTGCAAAAATTTTGTATTTTGTATTGATACATTTATTTGGAAAAAATTCAGAAAATGTAGAAATAAAAACTCACTTTTTAGAAAAGCTCCAAGGACCAGTGGGTTGGTTTTTGTTTGCTTATGCTATTGGAATTTGTTTTACTATTTTTTACTATCCTGCACCTGTAGATATAAGAATTAGTAATATTTTATCAATTGTTTATGTTATTTTAACTGCTTGGCTTGTGATAAATATTTTTGATAGTTATGGTATGGTAATTGTGGCAAAGCTTGCTGAAAAAAGTGGCAAACGCGAAGTGGTTAATTTAATTATTAAAATTTTATATTTTATTATTATAGTAATAGCTGTTTTATTTGTTTTATCACATTTAGGATTTAATATTTCAGCATTGATTGCATCTTTAGGTATTGGTGGTTTGGCTGTGGCATTGGCAGCTAAGGATATTATTGCAAATTTCTTTGCTTCTGTGCTTTTGCTTTTTGATAACAGCTTTAATCAAGGCGATTGGGTTGAAATTTCAGGTATAGAAGGAACTATAGTAGAAATTGGGCTTAGAAAAACTACTATTAGAACTTTTGATAATTCTTTGGTATTTTTACCAAATTCAACTATTATGGGAACTAATATAAAAAATTGGAGTAAAAGAAAAATAGGACGCCATGTAAAATTATTTATAGGTGTAACTTATGATGCAAGACCTGAACAACTTGAGCAATGTGTAGAAGATATAAGATATTTATTAGCTACTAGTCCTTTGATAGCTCAAGTTGATGATAGTGCGCTAAATCATGGTGGAACCCGCGCTAGATATAGACAAAATTTAGTTTCAGTGAATGATTTAGAAGGATATAAAAATAATACTTATGTGGCTGTGAGTGGCTTTAGCGCAAGTTCTATTGATATAGAAGTATATTTTTATACTAAAGCAGTTGATGCTGCAGGTTTTAGAGAAGCAAGACAAAGTATTTTACTTGAATTAATGAAGATTGTCGAAAGAAATAAACTAAGTTTTGCATTTCCTTCACAAAGTCTTTATATAGAAAAAATCAATAAAGACGATAAAGAAGAGTTATTATCTTAATAAGCTCTTCTTTGATCATCACACTCTACTATAATTTTTTCAGCAATGATAATGCTTCCATTTTTACTGCCTTTAACTTTAACAAGACTTCCTTTTTTTAGATCTTGCACATTGGCTTGTTTTTTATTGCTACCAAAAATTCCGCAGTTATAAATATCTATATGTGTTTGGGGTAAAATGGTAATAATTAAGTTATTATCAAAACTTGTTTGAATACTTATTGTATGTGTAGTAGTGTTTTTTAAAATACCTTGAATTTTATAAGCAAATGCAAAAGTGCTAATGCAAATTAATACAAGAAAAAAACGCATCAAAATAACTCCTTTTTAGGAGTTATTTTGCTTAATAAGCTCTTTTTTTGCATTCTATTTTAATTTCTTTAGCGGTTATATTTTGAACTTGATTTGGCGTTTGTGGATTTGGTGTTGTTTGAGTATAGCCATGGAAAACTTCAGCTTCTATAAAAGTTCCTACTTTTAAATCTCTAAAAGTGCCATATTTATCCATACCAAAAATACCACAATCATCCATGTCAATTTCTGTATTTGGTAGAATTTTTATATTCGTTTTTTCTCCATAGGTGGTATCGATTAAAATAGTTTTTGCACCATCATTTACATCTACTATAACACCATAAATTCCATCTGCATAAGCAAGACTTGAAAGACTTAAAGTTGTTAATAATGCAGCGATTTTCTTTTTCATTTTTTCTCCTTTATTTTTATGTAAGAATTATATAATTTTTTGAGTGAAGCAAGAGTGAATTTAGATATAATTTGAAAAATTTACCAAAAAGAGGATACCCATGAAAGGATTTTTACATTATTTTTTTATTTTTTTGCTTGCAAGCTTGTTGTTTGCATGTTCTAAAAATGAAGATAAGAATTCTATTATAAGATCTTATGGTTTTAATGAAAATACGCATAGTATTTTTATAGAATTTAATACCAATATCATTACAGAAAACATAGGTGTTGTAAAAGAAAGAGAAATTGTTATTAATAATCAAAAAATAAAAGCAAAGTATGAACTTGAAACTTCCACAAGATTAAACATATACACTTCTTTAAAAGCAAATCAAAATTATGATATTTTTATAGACTTAAATGATATTGTAGCTGATGAAAAAGTACAATTAAAAGTAAAAACTCCTTTTGAAAAACTAGATGTCAAAGGATATTTTCAAAATATATCAAATGATGAGAGTGTGTTGATTTTAAATGTTCAAAGTTTTTATGCTTTTGATAAAGATGAGTTGTTAAAAGCTGTAAAAATTAATGCACAAGAAAAAGAAATTCAAATAGATAGAATTATCATCCAAGATGATATAGCAAGTGTGTATTCTAAGCCATTAAAAATTAAAAATACAAACACTAATATAAAAGTAGTTTTTGATAAAGAAATTTTAGGTTTAGAGAAAAATATAGATTTAGAATATATTTTACTTGCAAAGAACGAATTTGTATTTCAAAATGCAAATATAATCAATAAAAACATAGAATTACTTTTTTCTCAAAGTATTTCGCAAGATCAAAATTTAAAAGAGTTGATTTTTATTACACCCAAAGTAGATTTTAAAGCATTGGTATTTGGGAATAAAATCAAGCTCATAGGAAATTTTACTCCAAATAAAACTTATGAAATTCAACTTGCTCAAGGGATTAAAAGCGCTGATGGAATTAGTACAAAAGAAAGCTATAAAACTCAAGTAAGTTTAAAAGACTATGAGCCTGCTATAAGTTTTACAAATCAAGGGGTATTTTTATCTAGCAAAGCGAGTAAAAAAATAGCTTTTAAAAGTTTAAATATTAAAAAGATCCATTTAGAAGTTCATCAGGTATTTTCAAATAATTTAAGTGAATATTTAAGATATAAAAATCTTCAAGGTGCTAAAAATTTAAGTGATTATGATAGTGATATTTTTTCAGAGAGTGATTATACTAGTGAAGTAGTATTAAAAAAAGACTTTGATATTAAAAATGTTAAAAATCAATGGCAAGAAAATGAGATAGCTTTAGATGGTTTAAAAGATTTAAGTGGTGTGTTTATAGTTAAGCTTTATTTTAAAGAAGAAGATATTGATTATGTTTTTGATGAGGGTATGGAGAGTTGGAAAAAGCAAAGATTTTTTGATCAAAAAGCAAAGATTAGTAAAAATTTGATTTTTTCAGATATAGCTTTAATTGCTCAAAATTTAAATAAAAAACTTTTTGTCGATGTAAGAGATTTTACCACGCAAAAGGCTTTAGGTGGGGTTAGGGTTGATATAATTAGCAAAAGCAATCAAATTTTAGCTTCTAAGACAAGCGATGATAATGGTTTGGCTGTTTTTGATGATATTGATGAGTCAAGAGCTTTATTTATCATTGCTTCAAAAGATAAGCAAGCTTCTATTTTACGCTTAAGTTCGCCTTTATTATATGATGGTTTTGATGTAGATGGTTTAGAGCAAAATTCTCAAAACAAAGTGTTTATTTACACAGAAAGAGGGGTTTATAGACCAGGTGATGATATACATTTAACTATGGTTGCAAGAAATGATAAAGGAGCTGTTAATCACCCTATATTTTTGAGTTTTTTTGATCCACGCAATAAAAAGTTTTTAGATAAAATTAAACTTGATCCTTTGAGTAATGGAACTTTTTATAAAAAGATTTCACTTAATCAACAAGCTTTAAGCGGAGTGTATTTAGCTAGAGTAGAATTTGCAAATGCTATTTTTGATAAAGAAATTTTAGTGCAAAATATAGTGCCAAATCGTATAAAAGTATCTATACAAGCTCCAAAAAGTATAAAAGAAAATGAAAAATTAGATTTTAATATTAGCTCAAAATATCTTTTTGGAACACCAGCAAGTAATTTGCAATATCAAGCTGATTTATTTGTAAGTAAAAAAGAATATAAAAATTCAAAATATCCAGAATATATTTTTTCAAATCCTAGTGTTTTAGTGCAAAAATATCAAGATAATTTAAAAGGCATTTTAGATGAAAGTGGCTTTGTAAAGCAAGAATTTGCTTTAAAAGATTTTTTTAAAAATACTCCATATAATCTTGAAGCTAACATAAGGGCTAGGGTTTTTGAAAAAGGTTCAAGATCGGTTGAAGCGCTTGTGAATTCACAAGTGATATTACATGAGTATTTTGTGGGTATTAAGCGTTTAAAAAATCACTATTTAAGCTCGGGTTCTACAATTAATTTTGAAGCTATTGTGAGTGATTTAGATGAGAATTTGATAGCAAATAGGGAGATTAAATATACTATTTATGCAAATGATTATTCTTGGTGGTGGGATTATGATAATTATGATGATTTTTTAAAATCACTCAAAAAAGATAAAAACACACAAATCATTACCCAAGGAACTATTTTAAGTAAGGATAAACCGGTTAAAATAGAATTTGATCCCAAAGAATACCATGGTGAAATGTTTATAGAGCTTGAAGATACACAAAGTAAAACAAGCGCAGGAGAGTTTTTTTATATTAGTAGTTTTGGTGCGCCAAGTAATGCTGATATAGTGAGTTCTTTAAAAATAAAAAGCGATAAAAAAGAATACAAACCAAACGAAACAGCTTTTATTGAATTTGAAAGTGTTAAGGGTGCAAAAGCCATCGTTACTTTAAATGATAATGTAAAGGTTTTAAAACGCTTTGTGATAGATACGCATGAAGATATTACAAAGGTTGAAATTCCTATTCTTAAAGAATATAAGCCAAATGTGTATGTGAGTGTGATTTTGCTTCAAGATTATAATCAATACACTAACGATAGAGCCTTAAGACTTTTTGGTGTAGTGCCTTTGAATGTAGTAGATGAACAAAGTAAAATCGAGCTTGATTTAAAAGTACCGGATAAAATCATGCCAAAACAAGATTTTGAAGTAGAAATTCAAAGTAAAAACAAGCAAAGTTATACTTATACCATAGCTATTGTAGATGAGGGTTTGCTTGATGTGAATGCTTTTAAAACTCCAGATATTTGGGGATATTTTTATCAAAAAATTCGCTTTAACATGAGCATATATGATACCTATGATAAAATCATTGCTAAAAATATTTCTAATGCTTCCAAGGTATTAACTACAGGCGGTGATGTTTTCTTAGAAAGTAGGGCAAATAAAAGTAAAAACGATGAAAAAGCAAGACGATTTAAACCTGTTGTGTTGTTTCAAGAGCCAGTACAAAGTGATGAAAATGGTTATGCAAAATTAAAATTTAATATGCCTTCGTATCTAGGTTCGGTTAGAGTTATGGTAGTGGCGAACAACTTAGCAGGTTTTGGCAGTGCTTCTAAAGATATCCAAGTTAGCGCACCTGCTGTAATGCTTGAAACTTTGCCAAGGGTTTTAAGACTTGATGATGAGTTTAAGCTTTTGGTGCAGGTATTTAAAGTAGATGATGATGTAAAAAATGCAAAACTTAAACTAAAAACAAAAAATTCACTCATAAATTTTGAAAAAGATGAAATTTTAATTGATTTTGGTAATGAAAAAACAAAAGATATTTATATTAACACAAGAGTAAATTCAAGCAAGCTTGGGGTGGAAGAAATAGAGTTAAGTTTAAATGCAAAAGATTACACCTATACTCAAAATACTCAAATTGACATAAAAGCACTAAATACGATTACTTATGAGGGAAAATCTTTTAAAATTCCTGCAAATACTTCTATGGAGTTTAAAATCACACAAGATTATATCAACCCAGTGGCGTTTTTAAGTGTGAGTTCTAAGCCTATTTTAAATATAAATCATAGATTAAAATACTTGCAAAATTATCCTTATGGATGTATAGAGCAAAGTACTTCAGCAGTTTTACCGCAACTCTTTTTGCAAAAACTTGATCAAGGAGCAAATGAACAAAAAAATATTAACAATATCAATGCATTGTTAAGCAAATACGCAAATTTTCAAACTGCCAATGGTGGTTTTGCTTATTGGCAAGGACTTAAAGATTCTGATGCTTGGGGAAGTAATTATGCGGGTATGTTTATGATTTTAGCCAAAGAAAGAGGCTATTATGTGAGCGAGGGAATGTTTAAAGCATGGCTTGATTATCAAAAACACTATGTTTTAAAAGCTCAAACAAATAAAGAAATTAGAATAAATTCTTTATATCTTTTAGCTTTAGCCAAAGAGCCAAATTTAAGCATAATGAATGCTATTTATGAAGATAGTACTTATTTGCAAAGCTTAAACAATGTAAGTCTTTGGCAACTTAGTACAGCTTATAAATTAGCAGGTTTTGATGAGGTAGCTTTAAATATAGCTAAAAATTTAAGCACAAAGCCTGATGAAAAAGCTAATTATACTCATACTTATGGATCTTTTCTAAGAGATGAAGCTATTATTGCAAATGCGTATAAAATAATCTATGGCAAAAATAATGATGAATTATTGGATGATATTAAAAAAACTTTAGAAAGCCAAGCTTGGCTTAGCACTCAAAGCACAGGCTATGCTTTATATGCTTTGGCAAATAGCTTTAGTGATGAAAATCCTAAAACTATCAATGCAAGTGTAAAAATTAATGGTGAGAGTAAAAAGCTCAATGCAAGTTTTTCTAAATTTGAGTTTAATCAAGGCAGCGCTTTGATAGAAGCTAAAGAAGATACTTATGTGCATTTTGGAGTAGAGGGAATTAAAAAAGGCATTGTCGAACCTTTTGCGCAGCGTATGTATATAGAAAGAAGTTTTTATGATGAAAATGGAAATGAAATAGATGAAAGTGCTATAAAAAGCTCTCAAATTTTTTATATGAAATTAAAAATATCAAATAAAAATTATCCGGGCACTTCTAATATAGCTTTAACTCAAATTTTACCAAGTGGATGGGAGATAGTGCATGATCTTTTAGATGATGAAACTCCTGATTTTGTGAAAAATTCTTATTATGATTTTGTAGATATAAGAGATGATAAAATCATGTATTTCTTTCCTTTATACTCTGATGAGTCAAGAGAATTTTTTGTGAAATTAAGTGCTGTTACTCCAGGTGTTTATACTTTGAGTGGAGCTTATGCTGAAGCAATGTATGATAATGCTTATAGAGCTTTAAGTGAGAGTAAAAGAGTCAAAGTAGTGCAGTGAAAATCAAAATAAGCCTTGCAATATGCTTTTTAAGTCTATGTTTTTACATAGGCTTAATTTATTTTAGCTTTGATAGTAAGGATTTATTTAAATGCACTTATAGTAAGGTTTTGTTTGATAAAAATAAAGAAATTCTTAGTGTATTTTTAGATTCTAACGAACAATGGCATTTAGAGAGTGGGTTTATACCGCAAAAATTAAAAAGTGCAGTTCTTTTATATGAAGATAAAAATTTTTATTCTCATTATGGAGTAGATTTTTTAGCGATTATAAGGGCTTTTAAAAATAATATTTTTTCAAGTAAAAGAAGTGGCGCAAGTACAATTTCTATGCAAACAATCAAACTTCTAGAGCAAAACAAACGCACATATTTTAATAAATTTAATGAAATCATCAAAGCTTTTGCTTTAGAAAACGCTTATGATAAGGAAGAAATTTTAAGACTTTATTTAAATAATGCTCCTTATGGAGGAAATTTAGTAGGTGTTGCAAGTGCGGGTTTATTTTATTTTGAAAAAGATTTAAAAGATCTTACTTGGAGTGAAGCAGCCTTGCTTGCTGTGCTTCCTAATAATCCAGGTTTAATTAATCTTGAAAAAAACAAAGATAGACTTTTAAAAAAACGCAATGCTTTGCTTGATAGGCTTTTTGAAAAGGGATATTTTTCTAAAGATATTTTAACTCTTGCAAAGGCTGAAAAACTTCCTAGCTTTAAAACAAGGAAAAACTTAGCTCCACATTTAGCGCGTAGGCTTTTAGCGGATAAAGAAAAAATCGTTTCTAGTATAGATAAAAAAATTCAAATTAAATTTGAAGAAAAAGCTAAAGAATATTCTTATAAACTACAACAAAAAGGCATAAAAAATCTAGCTATATTGTTAGCAGATACCAAAACAAATAAAGTTTTAGCTTATGTAGGCTCTAATGATTTTTATGATTTTGCAAGTTTTGGTCAAGTTGATGGGGTGATAGCAAAGCGTAGTGTGGGTTCAACCTTAAAACCTTTGCTTTTTGCTTTTGCCATAGATGAGGGACTTATAGTGCCTGAATCTTTAATGCTTGATGTACCTACATTTTTTTCTAACTTTGCTCCACAAAATGCAAATAAAAAATACCATGGTTTTATTAGCGCAAAAGAATCTTTGCAAAAATCACTTAATGTTCCTTTTGTAAGCTTACTTGCAGAATATGGGTATGAGAAGTTTTTTTATAAGCTCAAAGATATTTTAGATTTTGAAGATGAAAATTTTAAAAAATACGGACTTTCTTTGATTTTGGGCACAAAAGAATTTAGTTTAGAAGATATGGTAAAAATCTATCTAGGACTTGGAAATTATGGAAATTTTAAAGAGCTTTTATATGAAGAAAATGCATTTACTAAAGAAAATAAAAAGCTTATTAGTGATGGAGCAAGCTTTTTAACCTTACAAACCTTAAAGGATTTAGATAGAGCAGGTTTAAGACAATATGATTTTAATACTATTATTTCTTGGAAAACAGGCACAAGTTATGGTAGAAAAGATGCCTGGGCTATAGGAACTTCTCCAAAATACACTTTAGGAGTGTGGGTTGGAAATTTTAATGGCGAGGCAAATGCAAATTTATATGGTGTAAACATAGCAGGGGAATTGTTTTTTGAACTTTTAGCCTTACTTGAGAGAGTTAATTTAGAATTTGAAAAACCTAATGATTTAGTTTCTATCAAAATTGAAAATCAAACAGGATATAGATATGATTATAAATTTGACTTTAAAGAAGTGCTTTACCCGCAAAGTGCAAATGTCTTAAGAACTTCACCATTTTTAAAAGAAGTTTTTATGTATAAAAATAAAGAAGTTGATTCTTTAGATGAAAATTTCATCCATGCAAAGAAAAAGATTATATTAAATTTACCTTCCAATGCACAAGCATTTTTTGCAAAAGAAAAGCAAAATTTACAAAGCTCTAATCAAAATTTAAAAATCATATATCCACTAAATAATCTTAATATCATTTTGCCAAAAGATTTAAAAAGTAAGCAAAAATTGTTAATTAAACTTATAAACCCTAAAAAAGAAAAACTTTTTTGGTATTTAAATCAAGAATTGATTTTTGAAGGAAAAGAAGAAAGTTTATCTTTAGATTTAAAAAAAGGTAAATATGTTATTAATGTTATTAGTGAAAATGGTTCTAATGATTTTATAAAATTTAATATATTTTAATATTATAAAAATATTTTTAAACTTTAATATCTATAATTTTTGGAGTGATATTTTGAGAAAGAAATTGATTAAATTCTCCCACATCGTCATTAAATTTCATACCAAAAAGAATTTCTAATTCTTCTCTTGTACTAAATTTATTTTTTAAAAGTTTTTTATAAGTTCATTTTTTGCATTATCATCTTTGTAGGTTTCTTTATTTTTACTTTCACCTTGTATAGGTTTGAAAGATTTTTCTTTGTCTTTTTCTAAAGTTTCCTGAGGTTCATTAATCTTTTTACTAAAATCAACAAAGTATGTATTTTGAAGCTCAAGGTATTTTTCTTTAAACTCATCTATGCTTTTGCTTGTGTGAAAAATTTTAACATAAGCTTCATCATAATCTATTCCATTTACGCTCAGCCAACGAGGTGATTTGGTATTTTCATTCATCCATTTAAATAAATCTTCAACTTCTTTTCTTTGTAAAAACTACTCAATTCTTTAGCTTTAACTTGATAATTTTTATTGTTTATAAAATATTTAATATTTTAATAAATTTTAATTTTTATTTAATGAAAAGTTTTTATAATTATAAAAATTTATAATTTATTAACTAAAGGAGAAAAAATGCGTAATTGGAGTCTTGGTGCTAAAATAGTTGCAATAGCTATTATAACGGTTGTTTTAATCTTAAGTATTTTATCTTTTTTGATTATAAACAGATCCACAGCTATTTTAAATACACAAATAGAAAATACACTCACAGCTTCTGTGCATCGTTATGGAAATCAAGCTGAAGCGAGTATTAGGTCTTTATTCGTCAGTACTATTGGTACACAAAGAACTTTAAACAATCTTATTTCAGAAGGTGCTATAAACCCAAAAAGGATAGAAAATATCCTCGGAGAAGCCATTGATGCAAATGGAGATATAGCTTATGGTTATTATTATTTAAAAGACGGAACTGCATATAAAAATTTGGGTGTTGATGTAAAATATTTTTCAAATAATAATGAATTTATGGTGTTAATGAGAGATGTAGATATTAACAATGCTGGCGGTATGCAAACTTTAGCAGCAAGTGAAGAGATTGCTAAAACTAATGCTATAAAAAATTTGATGGGGGGGGGTAAGTTATATTTTGGAGAACCAAGATGGTATAACATACATGGAAATAAATTTCTAGGTGTTCATGTAGCCGCACCTATTGCAGATAAAAAAGGAAAGGCTATAGGTGTTGTTGGTATGCTTTTTGATCTTAAACCTACGGCTGATTTTTTAAATGATTCTTCAAGATCTATTTATCAAGGAGCAAGAAGGATTTTAATAGCAAGTAATGGTGTTATAGCTACGCATCCAAATGCTGAATTTGTTACAAAAAAGATTACAGAGGTTAATAAAAATACAGCTCATATAATAGAAGCACAAAAAACTATCCATGCAGGAGCTATTGATTATAAAGCAGATGATGGTAGTGAATATCATGGTGCTATAAGAGTATTTGAAATATGGCCAAATACGGGAATTTATTGGGCTATGTTGGCTATTGTCCCAAATGAATCTGTATATGCTTCTATTGTGGATTTAAGAAATATTATTTTGATTAATTCTATTATAGCGATAATTGTTATAGTAGTTGTGATTGGTACTTCAGTAAAAAGAATAGTTTCTATAAGAGTACAAAGACTTCAAGATCATTTAATGAAATTTTTTAGATACTTAAATCATGAGCTTCCAACCGTTGAGGTTTTAATTCCTAGATATAATGATGAACTTGGAAAAATGGCATTAATGATTAATGATAATGTTCAATATATACATACTTGTTTAGAAAAAGATGACATAACTGTGCAAAATATCTTAGAAGTATCTTGTGATATAGAAAAAGGACATTTTACTCAAAGAATAAAAGCAAATCCTGTTAATCCAAAACTTGCGGAATTAAAAGAAGTATTAAATAAAATGCTTGATGATATGCAAATGAAAATTGGTAAAGATTTAAATGAAATAGAAAGAGTTTTTAAAAGTTTTAAAAATCTTGATTTTTCAGATAAACTTGAGTATGCTGATGGTGAGATAGAAAAATCGCTTAATGCAGTCGGAGAAGAAATAAGAAAAATGCTTCAAGCTTCATTAAAACAAGGGGA
This sequence comes from Campylobacter sp. CNRCH_2007_0968H, assembly GCF_025773245.1. NCBI lineage: Bacteria > Pseudomonadati > Campylobacterota > Epsilonproteobacteria > Campylobacterales > Campylobacteraceae > Campylobacter > Campylobacter sp. CNRCH_2007_0968H. The sequence continues at coordinate 54,413 of NZ_JAKMTQ010000008.1, forward strand.
AATGCTTCAAACTAAAGCTGATGCTTTAAAAGAGAGTGTTTTAAAGCTTAATGATGGCGCGCAAAAACAAGCTGATTCTTTACAAGAAAGCGCAGCTGCTGTTGAAGAAATGAGTGCTTCTATGAACGCAGTAGCAGCAAGAACTGAAGAGGTTATTAAACAAAGTAGCGATATTAAAGATGTAACTGATGTTATTAGAGATATTGCTGATCAAATTAACCTACTTGCATTAAATGCTGCTATTGAAGCAGCTCGTGCAGGAGAACATGGTCGTGGCTTTGCTGTTGTTGCTGATGAAGTTAGAAACTTAGCAGAAAGAACTCAAAAGTCTTTAGGTGAGATTGAAGCTAATACTAATATCTTAGTTCAATCTATTAATGAAATGGGTGAGAGTATTAAAGAACAAGCTTTAGGAATTTCACAAATTAATCAATCTGTTTCAGTAATAGATGGTTTAACTAAAGAAAACTCACAAATTGCACATGCAACTAATTCTGTAGCAAATGAAGTTGATTCTATGTCGGCTGATATTGTAGCAGAAGTTAGAAGAAAGAAATTCTAAAAAAACTACCCTTTTTAAGGGTAGTTTAATTTATAAAATACTCTTGAATTTTATTTTTATCTTCAAAAGCCATACTTTGGAAAATTTTATCTTTAAAACCTATTTTGTATTTTGTATTATTTTGAGTTTTAGCATAAGTTAGTGCTATGCTTAGAGCAAGTTCAAGATCTTGCGGATTGATATTTTCATCTACCAAAGAATAAGCACCGATTAAATCAAAGAGTTTTAATTCTTCATATTTTTGAGTTTTTAATTCTTTTAAAAATTGATTTTCTAGCTCATTTCTACCTACTATCATTTTAGAGCCATTTGGAAGTCTTAAGTGGCGTCCATATTTTAAAAGTTGTGCATCATTAACTTGCATATTTTTATCAAATTTAATAAAATCTTTGATTTTATTTGAAAAACTCTCAAGTGTGAGCAAACATCCACCACCTGGACTTTCAAAATCTTCAAAACCAAATTTGGCAGCTAATTCAAGTTGTCTTTTTCTGCTTCTTCCGCTTATGTTTTCTAACTTTTCTCTATCAACCCAACCCTCACGCTCAGGTTTAGTTAAAGGTAAATTTTTAGCGCACATTGGACGCAAGATTAAATCTTCTTCATCAAGTGCTAATTTTTTTACCTTAGCCATAGCATCATTTCTTTGACTCATAGGGCGTTGACCAACTACTTCTCCTGTGATGATAAAACTTGCATTTTCATCTTTTAACATAGAAAGAGCGGTTTTAAACATAAAAGCATGACAATCTATACAAGGGTTAAAATGTTTTCCATAACCATATTGAGGATTAAATAAAACTTCTTGCAAATAAGCATTTCTTACATCTATCATTTCAAAACTAGCCCCTGCCATAGTAGCGCGTTTTGCCATGAGTTCGCTTTTATCGCTTGTGCCACCAAAGCCTATATTGATATTTAAAGCTTTTACCTCTATGCCTTGAGAGCTTATAAGCTTTATAGCAAGCATAGAATCAAGGCCACCACTAAAAAGTGCTAATGCTTTCATTTTTTCCTTTCGAAATTTTTGGCATATTGTAGTGAATATTTTTTAATTTTTATGTAAGTTTTTATTTAAAAAACTTCTTCTTCAAAGTTATAATGAATTGCTTTTTTATCTTTTATATTTTTTTGTAATCTACTTAAAAATAATTCTAAACTTCCCTCATCATCTAAAAATTGGACATTTTTTAAAACTTCCATTAAATGATTAAAAAAATTTTCATCATTTTGATAGTTTTTTTTGATTTTTTCTAAATTTTGATTGAGCAAATTATAAATTTGCTTTTTAAAGGCTTGTTTTAAATTTAAGTTTTTTAATTTGTTAAAATGAGCAAAATTAATTTTGCAAATAGCATATAAAAATTCTTCTAAATTGTTTAAAATTTTAATATTTTCGATCTCATAAAGTTCTCTTATGCTAGGATCATTAAAGTCTTTTTGTTCTAAAATAGCCTTAGCAATATCTTGATGTAAGAAATATTCTTTTGCACTTAAAAGTTTAAAAAGTCCTATGGCTTTTTGATTTTCATATAAAAATTTCAAAAGCTCCAACTCGCTTATGTTGTTGATTTTATTTTGTTTTGTAGGAGTAAAAAAATTTATATTTTGTCTAGTATTTTTAGAAAGTTTTATATCATTAACATTTACACCCAAAAGATTTGCTACTAAGGTAGTGTAGGAATTTGCTATTAAAGGTTCAAGGTTAAAAGTGTATTTTTGTACCTCTTCTAAAGCCTTTTGCTTACTAAGTGCTGAGCTTAAATCAAAATTTGTGATCAAATTTCTTATATAAAATTCTCCAAGTTCTATACCTTTTTCTAAAATATTAAAAAGCAATTTTTCTTGATGAGCGGCCACTAGTTCAGCCGGATCTTTCCCGCCTTCTATTAAAACTACTTTTCCATCAATTTTTGCTAAACTTAGTAAATGTGCTGAACGCACGGCAGCATTAAGTCCTGCATTATCATTATCAAAGCACAAAATCACTCTTGCCTCTAATCTTTTTATCAAAGGTATGTGATTTTCACCTAAAGCTGTTCCTAAAACTGCTACAGCATTTTTAAATCCTGCCTTATGAAAGGCTATGGCGTCCATATAGCCTTCACAAATTATCATTTCTTTTTGTTTGTAAATGGTATCTTTTGCTAAATTGAGTGCATAAAAAACGCGTGATTTATCAAAAAGTTTGCTTTGAGGTGAATTAACATATTTTGCCATATTTGCTTCATCTAAAGTTCTACCACCAAAGCCTATGAGTAAATTTTTATGATCATAAATACTAAAAGTAATGCGGTTGATAAAACTTGCATAAGCACCATTTTCATTTTGTTTTATTGCGCCAACCTCTAAGGCTTCTTCTTGAGTGATTTGCTCATTTTGTAAAAGTCTTAGTGTTTCATTAGAACTTGGCGCAAAGCCTAGCTCAAAGGTTCTAATATCCTCATCATTTAAACCTCTTTTATAAAGATAAGTTAAAGCTTCTTTGTTTTTTGTTAAATTTTGTTTATAAAAAGCATTAAGAGTAGGTAAGATGTGAGTGATAGATTTTTTATTGTTCTGTTTTTGTGAGGTGTAAGTAAGTGAAAAATTACTCCACGAAGCAACCTTTTCTACCGCTTCAACAAAGTTTAATTTCTCATAATCCATTACAAATTTAAAAACATTGCCCCCAGCTTTACATGCAAAACAATGATAAAATCCTTTAATAGAATTAATATGCATGCTAGGATTTTTATCATCATGGAAAGGACAAACGCATACATAGCCTGAACCTTGTTTTTTTACTTCAACATAATGAGCTATAATATCAACAATATCTGTTTTTTGTAAAAGTTGTTCTATACTTGCTTGTTCTATCATATTTAAACCTTAAAGAAAATTATATAAGCATTTAGCTATAATTGTTATAAATTTGAAAGTTAAGTTGCAAGATTATGGATTTTTTCTTTGTAGAATACCGCGATCCTTTATTCGGTCTTATTGTTTTGACGGCTTTGATTTTTATTGTTGCTAGCTCACATTATATATGGCGGTTTTTTGCAAGCAAAGATCAAAAAAGCAAGCTTGATCGTTTTGTAAAAAAATTTGAAATCAATTCTACTCATCAGCAGATTTTAAAAAATGCCAATTTAAGTATAGAAAATTTAAATTTCCTAGCTCAAATTTTTACCAAAAGTGGTGAATTTGAAAAAGCTGTGGGAATTTATCTCATAGCTTTGCAAAAGACAAATGAGGCTAACCAAAAAGAATTTATCTTTTTTTCATTAGCACAAGTTTATCTAAAAGCAGGATTTTTAGAGCGTAGTGTAGAAGCTTTGTTAAATGCTTTAAAAATCAAAGCACGCAATAAAGAAAGCTTAAAACTTTTAAAAATTGTGTATTTAAAACTTAAAGATTATGATAAGGTTTTAGATGTTTTAGAATGTTTGTTTGAGCTTGGAGAAAATATATATACAGAAAAAGCTTTGATAAAGGCTTTAAAAATTCAATCAAGTTCTAAAGAGCAAAAGCAAAAGATTAAAGAAATTTTAATTTTTAGCAAAGATAATGAGTATGTTTTAAGATTTTGTTTTTTACACTATAAAGATAAACTTACTCAAATGCCTAAATTTGAAAATGTTATTGATTTGCTTAATGAGTGCAAAAGCCCGTTTAATCTTGAAGATGAAAAATACCATGAGTTTTTTTATGCAAAAAATTTAAGTACAAAATCTATTCCTATAAAAAATCATAAACTAAAAATTTTAAAAATTTTAAATGATAATAAGCTAAGTGCTAATCTTAGCTTTACTTATGTGTGTAATAATTGCAAAAATCAAAGTCCTTTGTTTTTTTATCATTGTCCATTTTGTTATGAATTTGGAAAATGCGAGATTTATTATGAGGTAAAAGCTTGAAAAATATTGAAATTTATACAGACGGCTCGTGTTTAAATAACCCTGGTTTTGGAGGGTGGGCTTATGTTTTAACTTATAAAAATCATCAAAAAGAACAAAGTGGGGCATGTGAGAATACAACAAATAATCGTATGGAGTTAATGGCCATTATACAAGCTTTGAAAGCTTTAAAAGAGCCATGTGAGGTAAAATTATACACAGATTCAAATTTAATGGTGCAAAGTATTAATGAATGGCTTGAAGGTTGGATAAAAAAAGATTTTAAAGGTAAAAAAAATATTGATCTTTGGAAAGAGTATTTAAATGTTGCTAAAGATCATAAAATAACTGCTTTTTGGATCAAAGCACACAATGGCCATGAATTAAATGAGCGTTGTGATGAGCTAGCAAGAAATGCAGCCTTAAAGCTCCAAGAAGAAAGGTTGATAAATGCTTAAAAAACTCCAAGAAAGATTAAGTTATTATTTTAAAAATGAGCAATTGCTCATCGAAGCTTTGACACATAAAAGCTATAAAAAGCCTTATAATAACGAAAGATTAGAATTTTTGGGTGATGCTGTGATGGATTTAGTAGTAGGGGAGTTTTTGTTTTTTAAATTCCAAAAAGATTCAGAAGGAAACCTTTCTAAGCTTAGGGCAGCTTTGGTAAATGAAAAATCTTTTGCAACCTTAGCACAAAAACTTGATCTTGGAGCATGTATTTTTATGTCTATTGCAGAAGAAAATAATGATGGACGCAATAAACCTTCTATACTTTCTGATGCCTTTGAAGCTTTAATGGGAGCTTTGTATTTGGAAATAGGTTTTGAAAAAACTAAAAACATAGCATTAAATTTACTCAATGAAGTTTATCCACATATTGATACACAAAGTTTATTTAAAGACTATAAAACAAGACTTCAAGAAATTACACAAGCAAATATGGCAGGCACACCTGAGTATGTAGTGATGAAAGCTTTTGGACCTGATCATAAAAAGCAATTTGAAATTGCAGTAAAAATTCAAGGTATAGAAGTAGCAAGATCTATAGCAGGTAGTAAAAAAGAAGCCCAACAACAATGTGCCAAAATAGCACTTGAAAAATTAGGAAAACTATGAATAGCTTTGGAAAAAGATTTAAATTTACAAGCTTTGGCGAATCTCATGGTCAAGCTATAGGTTGTGTGATAGATGGTATGCCAGCAGGGGTAAAGTTTGACTTTGATTTTTTGCAAGAAATGCTAGATAAAAGAAAACCAGGTCAAAATAAATTTAGCACTCCTAGAAAAGAAGAAGATAAAGCTCAAGTTTTAAGCGGGGTTTTTGAGGGTTATACAACAGGAACTCCTATAAGTGTTTTGGTGTATAATGAAAATACACGCTCAAAAGATTATGAAAAAGATGTGTTTCGTCCCGCACATGCTGATTTTACTTATTATCACAAATACGGCATTAGAGATTATAGAGGTGGTGGAAGAGCTAGCGCTAGAGAAAGTGTAGCAAGAGTGGCAGCAGGGGCGTTAGCTTGTATGCTTTTAAAAGAGTTTGATATAGAAATAATGAGTGGAGTTTTTGGGGTAGGAAGTATTGATAGCAAACTTAGTAATGATGAGTTCGATTTTAATTATGCTAAAAATAGTGAAATTTATGCTTTAGATAAAAATTTAGAGCAAAACTTTAAAGATGAAATTTTAAAGGCTAAAAATGCTAAAAATAGCGTAGGTGCAAGAGTTTTTACTAGAGTGAAAAACCCTATCATAGGCTTAGGTGAGCCTTTGTATGATAAGCTTGATTCTAAACTTGCTCATGCGATTATGGGTGTAAATGCAGTTAAGGCTGTAGAAATAGGAAGTGGCATTCAAAGCAGTTATATGTATGGAAGCGAAAATAATGATGAGTTAAAAGATGGAGTATTTTTAAGTAATCATAGCGGAGGTATATTGGGTGGAATTTCTAATGGAAATTTTATCGATATAAAAACATATTTTAAACCAACCCCTTCTATATTTTTATCCCAGCAAACACAAAATATTCAAGGAAAAAATATCATATATGAGTTAAAAGGTAGACACGATCCTTGTGTGGGTATAAGAGGTAGTGTTGTAGTAAATGCTATGGTAGCTATATGCATGGCCGATGCTTTACTTTTAAATGCAAGTTCAAATTTGCAAAATTTACAATGTATTTATGGAAAAAATAAATAAAAATTTAATACTTATTTTGATATGATGATAAAATATCTTTAAAAAGGGAGCAATATGAAAAAAAATATCGTATTTTTTGAAGTTAGAGGTGGTAGCGATAAAGGTGAAGATGGCCATAGAAAAGACACCATGCCTATGGTAAATGCTTTAAAAGAGCAAGGTTGGAACGCTGAGGTTATCTTTTTTGAAGTTGAAAAAAAAGACGAAATTTATGAATATGTAAAAAACAATGCTGATGCTTATGTTTCTAGAATTAACCCAGGAAATTTAAAAGAAGAAAATGAATACTTTGATATGTTAAGAAAACTTTGTGCAAATGGTGTTATAGGTATGCCTCATCCCGATGCGATGATAGGATATGGTGCTAAAGATGCACTTACTAAGCTTAATAAAACAGCTTTAGTGCCTGAAGATACTTATGCGTATTATGATATTAAAACTTTTAAAGAAAGTTTTGTAAAAACCTTAGCAAAAGGCGAGAGGGTTTTGAAGCAAAATCGTGGTTCAACAGGCGAGGGAATTTGGCGTGTGAGATTAATAGATGAACTGCCAGCGGGGGCTACAAGTGTGCCATTAAATGCAAAAATCAAATGCACAGAAGCAAAAGACAATCATACAGAAGAAAGAGAGCTTGGTGAATTTATGGATTTTTGTGAGCAATACATTGTGGGTGATAATGGTATGCTTGTAGATATGACTTTTTTACCGCGTATTAAAGAAGGTGAAATTAGAATTTTAATGCTTTATCATACTCCAATTTATGTAGTGCATAAAAAGCCTGCAGAAGGTGCTGATGCATTCTCTGCTACGCTTTTTTCAGGTGCAAAATATAGATATGATGAGCCAAAAGATTGGCAAGAATTGGTAGATTGGTTTTTAGCAACCTTACCTGAAATTCGTTCAAAGCTTGGAAATTACGATATTCCTTTAATTTGGACTGCCGATTTTATCTTAGATACAGATGAAAATGGTAAAGATAAATATGTTTTAGGTGAGATTAACTGCTCTTGCGTAGGATTTACTTCTCCTGCTGAATTTGTTGAGCCTATTGCTAAAAAAGTAGCTCAAAATATCATTAATATCGTGAGTAAAAATTAACCCTTGTTTAACAAGGGTTTTAACTCATTATGCTTTTAACTATACTTTATATTATCGGAATTACTGTTGATGCAATGACGGGGGCTATTGCTGCAGGACGGCACAAAATGGATCTTTTTGGAGTGATATTTATAGCTTTGGTAACAGCTATTGGTGGAGGTTCTATCAGAGATATTTTACTTGATCATCATCCATTAACTTGGATTAAAACTCCTGAATATGTCATTTTGATTTGTGTTGCGGCTATGATTACAACAAAAATTGCTAAATATGTTATAAGACTTGAAAAACTTTTTTTAATTTTAGATGCTATAGGTTTGGTTGTTTTTAGTGTTTTAGGGGCACAAATTGCAATAGAAATGGGGTATGGTTTTATAGTGGCTGTGAGTTCAGCTGTGATTACAGGTGTATTTGGCGGGATATTAAGAGATATATTATGTGCTAGGATACCACTTGTATTTCAAAAAGAAATTTATGCAGGTGTGGCCATATTAACAGGAGCTTTGTATTATATATTGCATATTTTAGGCATAGATGAATTATGGGTAATTCTTGCTTCATTGATTGTAGGAACTATAGCAAGACTTTTAGCGATACATTATGGTTTAAGTTTGCCTATATTTTCTTTTAAAGATGGAGAAAATAAAGAAAGCTAATTTTATTTTTTAGATTTTAAAATGCAAGTTTTGTTATTTACAATGTTTTTATAAAATCCCTGCGAGCTTTGCTAGTAAGCAATATTTATTTATATTTTATTTTAGAATATTTATTTGATATATTAAATTTATATTAAGCTTAAATATTGAAACTATTGTTTATGCTATTTTTATTTAGGAGTTAAAAGAGTGGTGACCCATACGAGACTCGAACTCGTGTTACCGCCGTGAAAGGGCGATGTCCTAACCGCTAGACGAATGGGCCAAAACATTAAATAAGAAATGAAATTATATCTTATTTAATTTAAAAAAAGCTTAATTATTTAATAAAACGCAGGTAAAAATAGCCAAATACACCAGAAGCTAATGAGGCTAGTAAGATTGCAAAGTTATCTACAAAATTAAATATATCACTCACTTCATAAGCAAGAGCATCTATAAAAAAGCTCATGGTAAAACCTATACCTGTGAGTATGCAAACTCCATAGAGTTGTTTAAAATTTGCATCTTTTGGTAGTTTTGCAAGTTTGAATTTAATCGCCATATAGGCAAAGCCAAATACACCTAGTTGTTTTCCAACAAAAAGTCCCAAAAATATACCCATGCTTACACCACTAAAAAGCATATGAAATTCTATTTTAGAAAGATCAACTCCTGCGTTTGCAAAAGCAAAAAGTGGCAATATTATAAAAGCTATCCAAAATTTTAAACCATGCTCAATTTCTTCTAATAAAGCATGATTGTTTTTTGTATATACAGGAATGAATAAAGCAGTAATAATACCTGCTAAAGTCGCATGTACTCCACTTTTTAATACACTAAGCCAAAGCAGAGCACCAAGTATATAATAAAATGATTTTCTTTCATTACCTAAGCGATTAAGTAAAAACAAGCCAACAATGCAGCAAAAGGCAACAAAAAAAGCCAAAGTTGAAAGCTCACCTGTATAAAAAATAGCAATGATTAAAATAGCTCCTACATCATCAAAAATCGCCAAAGAAACTAAAAATATTTTTAAAGAGCTTGGTATGCGTTGTTTTAGCATTGCAAGTATAACTAGAGCAAATGCAGTGTCAGTTGCTGTTGGTATAGCCCAACCTTTTAAAACATAAGTATCATTAAAATTAATAGCGCAAAATATCAAAGCAGGTACTACTATACCACCTATAGCAGCTATTAAGGGTAGAGTAATATTGCTAAGAGTTTTAAATTCTCCTTGAACAAATTCTTTTTTTAATTCAAGTCCTATTGCAAAGAAAAAAATTGCAATCAGCCCATCATTAATCCATAACAAAGAAGGTTTAAAAAGCTCCCAAGCTCCTATTTTTATACCCATTTCTACACTTAAAAAATTCATATAGTGTTGTCCATAAGGGCTATTTTTGAGTAATAAAGCAAAGATTGTTGCTATTAAAAGCAACAATCCTCCTAAAATTTCAAGAGATAAAAAACTTTGGAGGTTTTTAAATTTCATTTTTTGAAACTATAAATGAATTTTAAATAAACATAGCCAATCACAGCGCTTAACAAAGAGGCTATTAAAATAGCAAGCTTATCTGAATATGCAAAAATATCACTATTTTGATAAGCTAAGCCATCTATAAAAAAGCTCATGGTAAAACCTATACCTGTGAGTATGCAAACTCCATAGAGTTGTTTGAAATTAACATTTTGTGGAAGTTTTGCTAAGCCTAGTTTTATACTAATATATGAAAATAAAAAGACACCTATTTGTTTTCCTAAAAATAAACCTAAAATAATACCTAAGCTAACCGAAGAAAACATAAAGCTTGGATCCATATCTTTTAAATCAACACCTGCATTTGCAAAGGCAAAAATAGGTAAAATAAAATAACTTACCCAAGGTGCTAAATCATGTTCGATTTCTTTTAAAAAAGATTTTCCATTTTTTGTTTCAAGTGGTATAAACAAAGCAGTAATCACACCCGCTAAAGTTGCATGTACTCCACTTTTTAGCATGCTTATCCAAAATACTATAGCTATAATGATATAAAAGGATTTTTTAGTAACATGAAAATGATTTAATAAATAAAGTGCTAATATACATACCAAAGCAGCAATCATAGCAAATACTGAAAGCTCGCTTGTGTAAAATAAAGCAATCACAATAATCGCACCCAAATCATCAAAAATAGCCAAGGAAAGCAAGAATAATTTTAATGAAGTAGGTACTTTTTTACCTAAAAGCATTAAAATTCCTACTGCAAAAGCCACATCAGTTGCTGTTGGTATAGCCCAACCTTGCAAAGCAAAAGCATCTTTATAATTAAAAAATGCAAAAATCAATGCAGGTACTATCATACCACCAAGTGCAGCAAATACAGGTAAAGACATAGCTTTTATACTATTTAGCTGTCCTCTTGTTACTTCATACTTTAATTCAAGCCCTATGGCAAAGAAAAAAATCGCAATAAGTCCATCATTAATCCATAAAAGCAAAGGTTTGAAAATTTCTAAACTTCCTGCTTGAAACCCAAAAGGAATATTTAAAAAGTTGGTGTATTGATCTGTTAAAGAGCTGTTTTGTAAAATTAATGCAAGTAAAGTGAAAAATATTAGCAAAACACCCGGAAAAGTTTCGCTTTTAACAAAGGTTTGAAGTCTTTGCATATAAATAGCCTTTTTAAATTTTTAATTAATGCGTTATTTTAGCATAAAAAGGCTTGAAATTTAAAAGTTTAAGCAGAAAAACTGCTTAAACAGGTATAACGCGTATATTTGGACTAAGTTCTTCTTGTAAGATATTTTCTATGGCATATAAAGTTGCGCCACTTCCGCTTGAGCAACCACTGCAAGCTCCAAGATAGCGTATATATACATCTATATTTTTACTTTCACTTTTTTGTATATCAATTACTTCCAAATCCCCACCATCTCCGTGTAGCATCGGACGCACATCGCTATCTAAAACAGCCTCTACTGCTTTTAATTGTTTAACCATGGTCATATCATCAAAAGCAATATCTGCTTTACTTTGATCTTTTAATCTCTCTCTTTCCATTTCAGCTCTAGTTTCAGCTAAAATATCTACAAGGTAATAATCTTTTTTCTCATGTCCTCCAGGTTTAACACAAGATTTACAAAAAGCTCCTGCTTTTGTAAATTGTGTGATTTCTTCTACTGTATGTAAATCATTTAGTTTAATTACCTCTTTGATAGTTCCAAGGCTTACCCTAGCACATTCACAAACTATAATTTGATCTTCAAAGTCTTCAGGATTGACTCCTTTATAATGTGCTGCTGCTTGTTTGATAACATCATAAGCCATAACCGAACAATGCATTTTTTGAGGTGGAACCGCAGGAGTTTGCGGATTATCTCTCATAGCAAATTCAACATCTAAATTTGTAATTTTAACAGCTTCATCCACGGTTTTACCTATGCAAAGATCAACCATAGTATCACTACTTGCTATTGCTGTTCCACAGCCAAAGCTTTTAAATTTAGCATCAATGATTTTATCTGTTTTTTCATCCACTAGCCAATAAAGTCTAACTGCATCACCACAGCTTTCAGCTCCAAAATCTGCAATAATAAGTTTTGCATTTGCTTTTTGTGCATCTTCTTGTGTAAATTCGCCCATATGTTGAGGGTTATTCATTCTATCTTGTACTTTTTGAGAATACTCATCCCAAATAGATCCGCCAATTAAATTATTTTTTGCCATTTTTTATCCTTTAAATATTTTCAGGCTTATACGCATAAGTACTTGAGATTGCTCTAAGTCTTTGCGTTGCTTTTTTTATCTGCTCTGCTGCATAATCAATTTCATCTTCTGTGTTAAATCTAGATAAAGAAAGTCTTAGGGCAGTATGAGCTAAATCATTTTCAGCACCAATTGCTTCCATGATAGGGTTGCTCTCAAGTGCTTCACTAGCGCAGGCTGATCCAGTGCTTGCTGCTATACCATTTTTATTTAAATCCCAAAGCATAGCTTCACCTTCTACGCCTTTAATGCTTGCTAAAATTGTATTTGGAACTCTTCTTGATCTATCTCCAACTACGCTTGTATCAGGCATTGCTAAAATTAAATCTTCTAGTTTGTCTCTTAATTTTCTAATGTGTGAATTTTCAAAGTCAAGCATAGTATTTGCAATTCTTAAAGCTTCTGCCATTGCTATAATATATGGCACATTTAAAGTTCCACTTCTTCTGCCACCCATATGCTCACCACCATGTAAAAGTGGAGTTAGTTCTATATCTTGTTTAATATAAAGCCCACCAACTCCTTTTGGACCATGGAATTTATGTGCAGAAAATGAAGCAAAATCAACTCCAGCTTTTGCAAAATTAACTTTGATTTTCCCAACAGCTTGGGTTGCATCAGTATGGAATAACGCTCCGTATTCATGAGTAATTTGAGCCATTTCTTCTATAGGAAAAATCATACCAGTTTCATTATTTGCCCACATAATACTCACTAGGGCAGTTTTATCTGAAATAACTTCTTTTAAATCTTTTACGCTAGAAACACCCTCATGATCAACACCAAGTTCTATAACTTTTACCCCTAAAGATTTTAAAAACATAGCACTAGCAGCTACTGCGGGATGTTCCACGCTAGAAATAATTACTTCATTTCTATCGTTATTTAAAATTTTATCAAAATACACACCTTTTAACACCCAATTGATACTTTCTGTAGCACAGGAAGTGATAATAATATCATCTAAATCACTTGCTCCTACACCTATATAAAGTTTATCCATAGCTTCTTTTAAGGCAGGATGGGTTGCACTACCCCATTGATGAAGGCTATTTGGGTTTCCAAAATGCTCTTTTAAAAAAGGCTTCATAAGCTCGTAAGCTTCTGGTGCAAGTTGTGTTGTTGCGTTGTTATCTAAATATACTTTCAAATTATACTCCTTTAATTAGGATAATTTTTATCTTTTTTGTTAATATACACTAAAATATTAAATTTAATATTAAATCAAGTAAGTTTTTAACTTGTGTAATAATTTACATTATTATTTTAGCACAAGTTAAGCCATAGCATTTAAATAAGAATGTAAAATTTTGTTAATACTAGCTTGTTTTTTTCTATTTTCTAAAAATTGAGTATCTAAAAGTTCTTTTTGAGTATTGATTTTTTCAAGATCAATATTAGGATTGTTTTGATTGAATTCTTCTTTTAAAACTTCAATTTCTTTACTAACTTGCTCGCTATAAAGACTATAAATAGAACTTGAATTGGCAAATTCTTTCATGTTAATGCTATGTTGATAGTTAATATATTGTTGAAAGAAAACTGAAAGCTTATCTTCTGAAGTGTTGTTTTTATCTACTCCATTGATATATAAATATAAATCAAAACTCATTTTTTCTTTGTTGTTTTCATTAATATAATCTTGCATACTCATTTGACCTCTCATGAGTTTTTGAAAATTTACACTAGAGGACATATCCAACTCAATAGGCGATAGAAAAAAATTAGCTTTATTGTGATTTTGTTCTTTTAAATCATGATAAATATAATTGAGCAGCAATCCACTTTTAGAAACCTCCCCTTGTTTATTTAAATAAGGTTTGATAACAGGATTACTAGCTGTATTTTCTATGCTTGCGTTAAACGCAAAATCACCTATTTTATTATCAAGCATTAAGGTGTTTAAATTTTTATTTGAATCTTTTGCATTTTGTAAATTTTTAGCATTTTCATAAACTTTTAAAATTTTACCCTCATAAGTATAACTATAACCTTGATTTAACTCTGAAATTTGAGCTTTACTTAAAAAATCATTGTCATTGTTTTGAAACTGTGGATTTATAGTTTTTAATGTGTTGTGATAAGTGTTTAAAAGTCTTGGTAAATCTATTTTGTTATAATTTAAATTCTCATCAAGCTTTATAAGTTGTTTTGAAATTTCTCTTATACTTTTTATATTAATATCATAATCAAGAGGCAAAGCAGCTGCTTTATTAAGATCTTTTTCAAAAAAACCTTGCTCATTGATTCTAAAACCAAATTCACTTGCATAAGTAATTTTATAGTCTAAATTAGAACCATTGATATCAAGTAAATCACTTTTAATATTAGTATTTTCTTTTTTTTCTTCTATGTGTCCAGTTTTTGCAAAAGGATAATTTGCAAAATTCTGATACGGATTAACATTAGAATTTACAAACATAACTCTTCTCTTCAAAAATATTGCTTAACTTTTAAAAAGCAAAAGCTATGCCAAAATTTTTGAATTGAAGAGAAAAATTTTAAGCGTAAATGTCAAGTAATCCTGAACTAGCAGTAGGAGTAGTAGTTGGAGCAGGGTTTGCATTTACGCCTTCAAGTACTTGCATTACTGCATTTTCATTAACTTCTATGGTTTTTTTCATCATAGTAGTTGCAATGTTAAGCATTAAGTTTGCTTGATTGTTTGTAACTTCGCCCATAACATACTCCTTTTGTTTGGATCAAAGGTATTATCGGCAAAGTTTGGTAAATATTAAGCTATATTATAAATTTTTGATAAGTAATGATTGTGGGTGTTTTCTTTTGCTTCAAGCATATCGATATAATTTTTAAATTCATCCATATCTTTAAAAAGATTTTTCATTGTAGTGCTAATTTCATTAGAAAAATTTTGAAGATTATTTTGGGCTTTTAAATATCTTTCGATTTGATAAATTCTCGCCACTTCTCTTTCATATTCATCTTGAGTCATTCTTTTTGCACTGAATTCTTCATTTAGAACTTTTTTATTATTAATAATAAAAGATTTTTTTTGATTATTGATTTTAAATTCGATTATAAAATCTTCTTTTGAAGCGATAATTTTTAAATATTTTAATTTTGCTTTATCTTCTAGTAAAACAAAACTTATGCATTCTAAAAACATATGTGTAAAAATTTCTCTTTCAAAAATATTTTGACAAATATCGGTATATTTTAAACCTAAGCTTTGTTGATGATCTAAAAATGCTATATTTGACATGATCTATCCTTTTTTCATGACTTTTTTATTAAAAAAAGCAAAAAATATTCCAACTATTATGTATCAATCATCTTAAGCATATTAATCGTATCTTCAAATTCAAAACTTTCTTCAGGATTTTGACTTAAAAATTGCTGCATAAAATCTTTTTTAGCAATAGCTTGATCGAGTTCTTTATCGGTGCCTTTTTGATAAGCACCAATACGCAATAGCACTTCATTTTCTTTAAGCAAAGAATTTAAACGCTTAAATTTTCTAGCAGCTAGCTTATGTTCATCACTGATAATATCCCCCATAACCCTTGAGGCTGAATTTTGTATATTTATAGGTGGATAAATTCCAAAGTCAGTGAGTTCGCGACTAAGCACTATATGCCCATCTAGGATAGATCTGCTTTGATCAGCTATTGGATCACTCATATCATCCCCATCAACCAACACGGTAAAAAAAGCTGTTATGGTGCCTTTACCTTCTTCCTTTCCTGTTCTTTCCATAAGCTGAGGTAAAAGACTTAAAACGCTTGGCGGATAACCTTTTGTTGTAGGTGGTTCACCTAGGGCAAGACCTATTTCTCTTTGAGCCATAGCAAAACGCGTTACGCTATCCATGATAAATAACACATCTTTACCTTGTTCTTTAAAATATTCAGCCACACTCATAGCACAAAATGCTCCGTATTTTCTCATCAGCGCGCTATCATCACTTGTTGCAACGATGATGACAGTATCATCAAGTTTACCACCAAGATTTTTTTGTATAAATTCAGGAATTTCTCTACCGCGCTCTCCTATTAAAGCTATAACTTTAATAGGAGCTTTGGAATTTTTCACTATCATACCCATAAGAGTTGATTTACCAACCCCACTTCCTGCAAAAATCCCAAGCTTTTGTCCTACCCCGCAAGTTAAAAGTGCATCTATTGTTTTAACACCTACTGGAAAAACTTCTTCTATCAAACCTCGCTTCATTGCATCAATAGGTGCTCGCATAATAGGCATAAATTTACTTGCCTCAATAGGTCCTTTACCATCTTTTGGTCGCATAAAAGGATCGACTACTCTTCCTAAAAGTTCATCACTAACTCCTATTTGCATACCTGCATCGTTAATAAAAGCACGATCGCCTATTTTAAAACCTTCCACAAAACCAAAAGGACTCAAATAGCTTAAATTTTCATCTACTTCTACCACCATAGCCATAGCTTCTTTACTCTCATCTTCACTAGAAACTATTTTAATGATATCACCTATGCTAGTTTTTAAGCCATTTATTTCTATACTAGTACTTGAAATTTTAGTAATCTGACCAAAAACACTAGCAAGATTTTGTGAAGCAATTTTACTACGAAGTTTTTCTAAACCCATTAAAATCTAACCTGTTTTGCCGAGTTAATTAAATTGAAAAATTCTTTTCTTGTTTTTTCACTTTTTAAAAAGCTACCTCTTAGTGCTGAAGTGCTAGTAGTAGAATTTGCTTTTTGCACCCCACGCATTTCAACACACATGTGTCTTGCTTCAATAACTACTCCAACACCTTTTGCACCTACATGTTCCATTAAAGATTCTGCGATTTGTTCTGTGAGTTGTTCTTGAATTTGCAAGCGTCTTGCAAAAACTTCCACAAGGCGTGGAATTTTACTAAGACCTACGACTTTTTTATCCGGTATATACGCAACATGTACGCGCCCAAAAAAAGGTAAAAGATGATGCTCGCAAAGACTATAAAATTCTATATCTCTTACTAAAACCATTTCGTTGTTTGAGCTTTCAAATAAGGCATCATTTAGTATTTGTTTTGGATCTTGTTTATAACCACTATTTAAAAATTCAAAAGCTTTAAAAACTCTTGTAGGGGTTTTTAAAAGTCCTTCTCTTTGCGGATTTTCCCCGATAATTTCTAACATATTTTTTACTGATTGTTCAAATTTTTCTTGCATTTTTTCTCCATCAAAAATTAAAATTTTAACATATTTTTATTTTTATATAAAGTGATAAGGAAAATTTTGGTATATTATCAAGAAATTTTATTTAAAAAGGGAAAATATTATGGAAGTTACAGCAAAACTAATTGATTTTGCAAATGCAAATGCTACTGTGAAAATTGCTCAAGGAGCTATTAAAGCAGAAGTTGAAAAATTAGCTAAAAAAGCGTCTAAAACTATGAAAATGGATGGTTTTAGAGCAGGAAAAGTTCCTGTTGCTGCTATACTTAAAAGATATGAAAAAGAGCTTACAAGAGATGCGGAGCAAGATCTTTTAAGAAATGCTGTAGATGGTGCTTTAAAAGAAGTTAAAAAAGAGGCTAAAGATTTAGTAGGTGAGCCATATTTTGAAAAATTTGATAGAAAAGATGGCGATATTGAAGCTCAAATGGTATTATCTTTTAAGCCAGAAGTAAAATTAGATGGATATGAAGAACTAATTCCAACTTATAATACACCAAAAGTAACTCAAAAAGAAATTGATGCAAAAAAAGAAGAATTATTAAAAAGATTTGCTACTCCTGAAGCGATTAAAGAAGCAAGAGCTTTAAAAGAAAGCGATTTTGCTAAATTTGATTTTGAAGGTTTTGTTGATGGTAAAGCTTTTGATGGTGGAAAAGCTCAAAATTATGTTTTAGAGATTGGTTCAAAACAATTCATACCAGGATTTGAAGAAGGTATGATTGGTTTAAAAGCAGGTGAAGAAAAAGATATTAATGTAACTTTTCCAAAAGAATATGGTGCAGCACATTTAGCAGGAAAAGATGCGGTATTTAAAGTAAAAATTCATGAAATTCAAGAACTTAAATTACCTGAATTAAATGAAGAGCTTTTAAAAAACTTACTTCCTGAAGAAAAAGAGCCAAGTGTTGAAAAATTAGACGCAAAATTAAAAGAACAACTAAAAAATGAAAAAATCTTTAAACTTATTAATGATGAGCTTAAAAATCAATTTGCAGAAGCTTTAGTAGCTAAGTTTGACTTTGTTTTACCAAGAAATATAGTAGAGCAAGAAACAGATATGCAATTTAGAAGCTCTTTAAGAACTTTAAGCGAAGAGGAATTAAAAGAATTTAAAGATGAGGCTAAATATAAAGAAAAAAGAGAGAGTTTCAAAGAAGATGCGCAAAAAAGCGTAAAATTAACTTTCATTATAGATGAGCTAGCAAAACTTAGAAATGTTACAGTAAGCGATCAGGAATTAATCCAAGCAATTTATTTTGAAGCTTATAGATATGGTTTTAACCCACAAGAACATTTAGATAATTATAAAAAGCAAGGTGCATTACCTGCCATTAAAATGTCTTTAATTGAAGAAAAACTTTTTGCTGATATTTTTAAAAAAAATGATAAAAAGAAAACCGAAAAAGAAAGTGAAAAATAATGAGTTCATATATACCCTATGTAGTTGAAAAAACAAGCAGAGGCGAAAGAAGTTATGATATATACTCAAGACTTTTAAAAGATAGGATTATCATGCTAAGTGGCGAGATCAATGATGATCTTGCTGCTTCTATCGTGGCACAGCTTTTGTTTTTAGAAGCTGAAGATCCTCAAAAAGATATTTATCTTTATATTAACTCACCAGGCGGGGTTGTGACAAGTGGATTTAGTATTTATGATACGATGAATTATATTAAAGCTGATGTAAGTACTATTTGTATTGGTCAAGCTGCTTCTATGGGTGCATTTTTGCTTAGTTGTGGTACTCCAGGGAAAAGATTTGCTCTGCCAAATTCAAGAATTATGATCCACCAACCACTAGGTGGTGCAAGAGGACAAGCAACAGATATAGAAATTCAGGCAAAAGAAATTCTAAGATTAAAAGCGATTTTAAATGATATTTTGGCAAAAAATACTAAGCAAAAACTTTCTAAAATAGAAAAAGATACCGATAGAGATTTTTTTATGAGTGCTATAGAGGCTAAGGAATATGGTTTAATAGATAAGGTTTTGGAAAAAAGTTTTAAATAAGGAAACAAAGCAATGCTAGATGATGATTTATTTGCTGATTTAAATTTAAATAGCGATCCAACTCCAGCCAAAGAAGCTCCAAAAATTCAAAAAATTAGTGGAGGCGAATTTGAGAAATTTGCGAAATCTATTTTAACTGAACTTGTAAAAGATAATGTGCCTCCAACTCCTACTAATTATGGGGTTTATTTTCAAAAAATGCTTGAAGAGCGTCCAGGAGCTTTTAAGAAAAAAGTTGGTGAGATTATGGAATTTGAGCAAAATGATGATGGTCTTAAGCGTGCAAATATAGAACAAGAAATAAAGAAAAGTTTTAATTCTACTTCGGCATTATTGCAATATATTGCCATGATTTATAGGCATCTTGAAACAGTTAAAGATATGCTAAAAAGGCGTAATTCAGAACTTGCTATTAGTACAGGAAATTTAGCTGTTTCTAATGTAATCCATGCCCTTGAAACAGACCTTTCAAGATTTTCTAGCATTTTAGATAAGTATTCAGATGAGATTAAAGAAAATTTTGATGAGGTTAGACAGACTTATAAACATATAGAAGAGCAGAGTGATTTTGACTCTAAATTTGGAGTTTTTAATAAAAAATATTTTTTAGAAAATTTGGAAAAAAGCATAGAGAGTAATGCTAAATATAATTATTATACCTCTTTGATATTCTTTAGAGTAAAAGAGGAAATTTTAGAGCAAACTTATACTCAAAAAGAGAAAAATGCCTTTTTAAAAAGTGTTTGTAAAATTTTTAGTAAAAATGTTTCTTCAAGTGATATAGTAGCACATTGTGGAAATAATATTTTTGCTATAATGATCTCTCATACTAATTTAGAAAAAGCACAAGAAATATGCAATAAAATTTTAGAATCCTTAGAAAATTCAAATTTTTTCTTAGCAGATAAAGAAATAGAGGCAGATGTGGAGGTTGCTATTAGTGCAGTTAATAGTGACAGCAAAGGTGAAGAATTAATAGAAAAATGCATTGAAGCTTTAAAAGACTCGGGAAAAAATTTAGAACCTTTTGTAATAGTGGAAAAAGAAAAATGATAAGAAAGATAATTACCTATCCTAATCCAAGATTATTTTTAGAATCAAAAAAAGTAGAAAATTTTGATAAAGATTTACATATACTTTTAGATGATATGTATGAAACAATGATAGCTAATAAAGGTGTAGGTTTGGCAGCTATCCAAGTTGATGTGCCAATTAGAGCTTTACTTGTAGATATTGGTGATGAAGAAGGTGAGCAAAAAGAAGACAAACAAACTCTTTTAGAAATCATCAATCCCATTATAACACCTTTAGATGATGAAAGAATTTCTTGTAATGAGGGTTGTTTAAGTATACCAGGTTTTTATGAAGATGTAATGCGTTATAAAAATATACAACTTGACTATCAAGATAGGTTTGGAAAGCCACAAAGTTTGCGAGCACATGAGTTTTTAGCAGTGGCTATCCAACATGAAGTTGATCATCTTGATGGACATTTATTTATAGAAAAACTTTCTTTTTTAAAGCGTCAAAAATTTGATAAAGACTTTAAGAAAAAATCCAAAAAGAATAAATGAAAAAGCTAAAATGTGCAAGTTTTTCTACAGAACTTGATATCATCGATGTAGAATCAACTTTCACAAGAGGTTTGCCAGGCTTTAGCATAGTGGGTCTTGCAAACTCTACCATCAAAGAAAGCACTGAAAGAATTAAAGCAACTTTGTTAAGTCAGAATTTTAGCTTTCCAGCACAAAAAATTACTATCAACTTAAGTCCTTCGGATATTCCCAAAAATGGTTCTCATTTTGACTTAGCTATTGCAATTTTGATTTTATTTCAAAAAGAAATTTTAGATGATTTTTTTGTTTTTGGAGAACTTGGATTAGATGGGAGTATAAAAAGCACTGCTAGTTTATTTTCTATCTTGCTTTTTTTAAGTACAAAAATACAAAATGCTAAAGTAGTAGTACCAAAAGCCATAGCACAAAAAGCTTCAATGATACCTAATTTAACAATTTATGCTTTAGAAAATTTAGCCCAGGCTGTAGATTTTTTTAAAGAAAAAAAATATGAGAATTATCATATATGCAATGCTCATCCTTTATTTGAAAATGCTATAAAACTTAATGGGGAAAAATATATAAAAAACACTAGCTTTCCTTATGATTTTAAGGAAGTTAAAGGCCAAGAAAATGCTAAATTTGCTTGTATAATAGCAGCTTTAGGAATGCATAATATTTTATTTGAAGGTAGTCCAGGTAGCGGTAAAAGTATGTGTGCTAAAAGACTTCCTTTTATCATGCCACCGCAAAGCTTGAAAGAAATTTTAGCTCAAAACGCTTATAAGTCATTAAATTCTTTAGATGATGATTTTAGCGCTAGTAGGGTTTTTAGAAGTCCTCATCATACAAGTACTAGGGCTAGTATTTTTGGTGGAGGAACTAAAAATGCCAAGATAGGAGAAATAGCACTTGCAAATGGAGGAGTTTTGTTTTTTGATGAGTTTCCCCATTTTTCAAAACAAATCATAGAAAGTTTAAGAGAGCCATTGGAGGATTTTAAAATTCTTATTTCAAGAGTTAATACCAAAGTGATTTATGAAACTAAATTTTTATTTGCTTGTGCGCAAAATCCTTGTCCTTGTGGAAATTTATTTTCTAAAAATCAAAATTGTCGTTGCCAAGAGATAGAAATTAAAAAATATAAAAATAAAATTTCATCTCCTATTTTAGATAGGATTGATCTTTATGTAGCTATGGATGAAATTTCATATAAGGATAAAATGAGTTTAACATCAGAGCAAATGAGCGAGATGGTATTTAAAGGATTTTTATTTCAAAAACAAAGACAGCAAGAAGAGTTTAATGCTAAATTAAATGATGAGCAGATGAAACAATTTTGTATTTTAGAGTCTTCTGCTAATGAAATTTTGCAAAAGGCTATAAATTCATATAATCTTTCTCAAAGAGGGGTAAATAAAACTATAAAAGTAGCAAGAACCATTGCAGATTTAGAGCAAAGTGAGTTGATTTTAAAAACTCATATTTTAAAAGCATTAAGTTTTAGAATGAGAAATATTTAGGAGCAAAAATGGAAAATAAAAGCATAGCAATTTTTATAGATGCGGAAAATATTCCTTCAAAATACGCAAAATCGATTTTTGGTATTGCTTCTGATTATGGAGAAATTGTTATAAAGCGAATTTATGGAGATTGGACTCAAAAAAATATACAAAATTGGAAAGAACAAATCGCACAATATTCTATCATTGCTATGCAACAATTTAATTTTTTAGCTAATAAAAATTCAAGTGATATGTATTTAATTACTGATATTATGAGTGTTTTTTATGAAAAAGATATTGATATTTTTATTATTGTATCAAGCGATAGTGATTATACTAGTTTGATACAGAAGCTAAAAGAAAATAAAAAACAAGTTATAGGCATGGGTTTAAAGCAAGCTGTAAAATCTTATGTGAATTCCTTTAGTGAATTCTTTTATTTAGATCAAGATAAATCAAAAACAAAAGTCATAATTGAAAAAGAATATATCAAAGATTTAATCAATATCGCAGAGGCTTTGATAGAAGAAAAAGGTCGCGCAGAATATGCTCAAATTCGTACCAATATGAACAGAAAACATGCAAATTTTATTCCACAAAATTTCGGCTTTAAAAATTTCAAAGCTTTGATGAAAGAACTTTTACCAAAGATGAAACAATTTAAAGAAGCAAATGAGAAAAATATTTATTTCCTTGAAAAAGCAAAGGCTTAAAAATGGAAAATATCTTAATAGCTTTTTTGGCTGTTGTAATTTTAGCTTTTGTATGGGTGGTATTTAAAAGTCAGAAAGAAAAAGTAAAGTTAGAATTTTTAAATCAAAACAATATGACTTTGCAAAATCAACTTTCTAATTTAGAGTTTGAAAAAACTACACTTATAGAAAAAAATTCCAAACTTTTAGATGAAAAAATATCGTATTTATCTAAAAATGAAGCTTTAGAGGCAAAATTAGCACAAAAAGAACAAACTCAACAAGAACTTTTAAATATGCATTTAAAAGAGCGTGCAAATTTAAAAGAAGAATACACTCAAACCTTAATAAAATTAGAAGAAAAATATAAACAAAGTTTGGCGGGATTAAAACAAGAGCTAGAGCAAAATTTCCAAAAACAAAATGCTAGTATCTTAAATCAAAACAAACTTATGCTCAATGAAGATACAAAAAAAATCTTAGAAGAAATTTTCTTGCCTGTGAAAAAAAGTGTTAAAGAATATAGTGAAAAACTCAGTCAAAATGAAGTTAGCATTAAAACACAAATTGATCATATGTTTAAATTTAGTCAAAATATGGGAGAAAATGCAGATAAGCTAGCTAAAATTTTAAAAGGAGATAAAAAAATTCGTGGTAATTTTGCAGAATTACAACTAAAATCAGTTTTAGAAAATAGTGGTTTAGTAGAGGGTGTGCAGTATAAATTGCAAGAGAGATTTCAAGATGAGGGTAAAACTTACATTCCTGATGCGGTTGTGTTTTTAGATAAACAAAAAAGTATAGTTATAGATGCAAAATTTTCTCTACCAAGTGATTTTAGTTTTGAAGATATTAGTAAAAATACCTGTCTTGATTTGGCTTATAATCTAAAATCAAGGATTGATGAGTTAGCTAAAAAGCCTTATATGCAGTATGATAAACACACTTATGAGTTTGTTTTGCTTTTTATACCTTATCAAAATATTCTAGATTTGATTTTAAATGTAGATCTTGAAATTTATCAATACGCTTATAAAAAAAAGGTTTATTTAACTACACCAAACACTCTTTTTATGGCATTAAATACTATAAATATTTCATGGAAAAATATACAAAGTAATGAAAATATCTTAAAAGCTTTTGATGAACTGGGTAAATTTCATGATAAATTTGCAGGCGTTTTGGATGATTTTGAAAAAATCAAAGAAAATGTTAAAAGATTAAACACAAATGTAGATAATATGCAAACAAAGCTTACTCATGGAAGTGGAAATATCGCTTCAAGAGTGATAAAGCTTAAAGAGCTAGGCGCTAAAACTCAAAAATTTATAAAATGTGAGATGAGCGATGAAAGCAGTATTTAAAGATAATATTTCTTATGAAAAAAAACTTATTGAAAAAGGTTTGGATGAGTTTTTAATGATGGAAAATGCAGGCATAGAGCTTGCAAATTTGATTAAGAAAAAAAGTAAAAACATAAAAAATGCCAAAATTTTATTTTTGCTCGGTACTGGTGGAAATGGAGCTGATGGACTTGTGGCTATAAGGCATTTAAAAAAAGCTTTTGCTTTTGTTATGCCATATAAAAAAAATACAATGTTTATCAAGCAAGAGCAAATTTTAAAAAATATAGGTTTTAAATTTTTAAAAAAAGAACCTAAATTTAAAGATTTTGACATCATTGTTGATTGTGTTTTTGGGAGTGGTTTAAATAAAGCTTTAGATGAAAATTTGCAAAGAATTTTTAAAAAAATTGCTAAAAGTAAGGCTTTAAAAATAGCTTGTGATGTTCCTAGCGGGCTTGGACAAGAGCTATGTTTTAAGGCTGATTATACTCTTTGCATGGGAGTGATTAAAGAAATTTTATTAGAAGATTTTGCAAAAGAATTTGTAGGTAAAATTAAAATTGCAAATTTGGGTTTAAAACCTTATATGCAAAATACTTCAAGTTTTTTACTAGAAAAAAAAGATTTAAAACTTATTACAAAAAAGATTAACTCAAATAAAGGCGATTTTGGCCATGTTTATATTTTTGCAAATAAAAGTGCAGGTACTCTAGCTGGACTTGGTGCTTTAGAATTTGGAGCAGGACTTGTATCTTTAGTGGCTAAAGAAAGTTTTTCACCTTTGATTATGCTAAAAGATGATATTGAAAGCAAAATAAATGCAGCTGCTATAGGTATGGGACTTGATGATTTAAGTATTTTAAAAGATGAAAGATTAAAAAACATTCCTTTGGTTTTAGACGCAAATTGCTTTCAAAGTGAAAATTTACCTTCATATCTTGCTAGAGAAGATGTTGTTTTAACCCCTCATCCTAAAGAATTTTGTATGCTTTTAAAACTTTGTTTTAATGAGGATATAAGCGTAGAAGAAATTCAAAACAAACGCTTTTTTTATGCAAGAAAGTTTAGTTCTAAATTTCAATGTGTTTTGGTATTAAAAGGAGCTAATCCTATTATTGCTCAAAAAGAAAAATTTTTTATAGTAAATTGTGGCAATGAAGCTTTAGCAAAAGGTGGAAGTGGGGATGTGTTAAGTGGTATGATAGCAGCTTTGCTTGGAGCTAAATTTAATGCTTTAGAAGCTGCTAAAAATGCAGTATTAGCTCATGCTTTAGTAGCTAAAAATTATAAGAAAAACAAAATTAGTTTTGATGCTTTAAAATTGATAAAGGGGTTAAAATGCTTATAAAATTAGCAATTTTATTTAGTGGTAATGGAAGTAATTTGGAAAATATTTTAGCAAAATTACATAAAAAAACTTTTGGTAAAAATACCTTTGAAGTGGTTTTATGCGTGTGCAATAAAAAAGAAGCTTATGGTATACAAAGAGCTTTAAAATATAACCTTAATACTCAAATTATAGAGCATGAAAAATTTACTTCAAGAGAAGAATTTGATGCAGAATTAGTAAAAATTATAAAAGAAAGTCAAGCAGATCTGACCATCTTAGCAGGATTTATGCGAATTTTAAGTCCTATTTTCACTCAAAATATAAAAGCTATTAATCTTCATCCTTCTTTGCTTCCTTTATTTAAAGGTGCTCATGCTATCAAAGAAAGTTATGAGAGCGATATGAAACTTGCGGGTGTTAGCGTGCATTGGGTTAACGAAGAGCTTGATGGTGGTAAAATCATTGCTCAAAAGGCGTTTGAAAAAGCTAAACTAAGCTTTGAAGAATTTGAAGATAAAATTCATAAATTAGAGTATGAAATTTTACCTGCAACTATTGTTGAAATTTTTGAAAATGATTAATTTTTTATCATTATAATTACGCTTTTTATTTTAAGGAAGTTAAATGTTTGAGTGGATTTTTAGTGTGGATGCGTGGGTAGTGTTGCTTACGCTTACAGCTTTAGAGATTGTGCTAGGGATTGATAATATCATTTTCTTGGCTATTTTGGTTTCTAAATTACCACCAGAACATAGAGATAAGGGTAGAGTTTTAGGCCTTGCTTTTGCGATGATTACTAGAATTTTATTGTTATTGTCTTTGTTTTGGGTTATGAAGCTTGTCACACCTTTATTTAGTATATTAGGGAATGAAATTTCAGGTAGGGATTTGGTGCTTTTGCTTGGAGGATTGTTTTTGATAGTTAAATCTATCAAAGAAATCAAAGAAAGTATAACACATCAAGAGGAAAGTCAAAGTAATATAAAAATCAGCAATAAACTTTGGATTGTAGTTGCTGAAATAGCTGTGATAGATATAGTATTTTCTCTAGATAGTGTTATTACTGCTGTGGGTATTGCTCAAGATATAGAGATTATGATTATTGCTGTTATTATTGCAGTATTAGTAATGCTTTTTGCTTCTAAACCAATTGCAGATTTTGTAGAAAAATATCCAAACATTAAAATTTTAGCTTTGGCATTTTTAGTAATGATAGGTTTTGTTTTAGTATGTGAAAGTTTTGATATTCATATAGATAAGGCCTATATTTATGTAGCTATGGCCTTTTCTTTGGTAGTTGAAATTTTAAACATCATTTCACAAAAAAAACAAACAAATAATTCTTAAAATATTTAGCATTTTTTATGCTAAATATTCTTATTTATCTTGACTTTTAATATTTTTTTATGTAAAATAACGCTTTATTTTTATACATCGGGGTGTAGCGCAGTCTGGTTAGCGCACTTGGTTTGGGACCAAGGGGCCGAAGGTTCGAATCCTTTCACCCCGACCATTTTTATAAATGGTGAGTGTAGCTCAGTCGGTTAGAGCATCAGATTGTGGTCCTGAGGGTCGTGGGTTCGATTCCCATCACTCACCCCATCAGCGCTCGTAGCTCAACTGGATAGAGCGACAGACTTCGGATCTGTAGGTTATGGGTTCGATTCCTATCGGGCGCACCATAAGCCTATTGTTACTTTTATTTTTTTGCGCTCATAGCTCAGCTGGATAGAGCAACGGCCTTCTAAGCCGTAGGTCAGAGGTTCGAATCCTCTTGAGCGTACCACTTTTGCGGATGTGGTGAAATTGGCAGACACGCCAGACTTAGGATCTGGTGCAGCAATGCGTGAAGGTTCAAGTCCTTTCATCCGCACCACTAATCTAGATTTTACTCAAATATGAAAACCTATAATTTATTTTTAGTTGTACAATAATAATATTTTAAATTAAAATATATTGCAAATATTAGGAAGATATTATGGTAAATATATATCAAGTTAAAATTATCGAAAATTTTTGCAAGGATAAATTTAAAAAAGATACAAGGCTAAAGGATTTTTTTCATATCTTTTTGGCGCAAAATTTAGAAATTTATACCAATATAGAAGACCAAAATTATACCAAAGGTACAATACTAATATATAAAATTTTTGATATATGTATTATATGTATAAAAGATGGAGTTTTCGTAGGTCAAGAGTATTGTCAATTTAAAAAAAGCGTGATAGATTATATAGTTGCTTATACTGATGAAAATATGAATGATGGTAAAATATCGCAACTATTAAGAGGTAGTTTTACATTAAAAATAGATAAATCAAATTGTTATGATAATCCAGACATTAAAGTTGTGTTTTCAGAAAAAGGCTTTTTGTTTCAGGCTAAATTTAACAATTGTGAAAGTAAATTTAAAGATACAATGACTATGTTTGCACTTTCTTTGGCTTATCGTGAGAAAATGGAGTATTATTTGAATTTGACTTCAAGTATTATAGATAAAGAAAACTACCATGATGTTATTGATATTAAAAAAGATTTTTATGTTTTTAATTTGAAATATTTTTTTAGCAACCCAATACATTATAACTACCAACAAAAACACACAATATGGAAAATTATATTTCATTATTATAATATTTTAGAGCAACATCAAGAATTAAAAATTCAAATAGAAAATCTTGTTGATATTTTGCATATTGAGCAAAATCAAGAAGAAGATAAAAAGGAAAAAATAAAAGAGAATAAAAGAAAAAAAATTGAAATGATTTTTTTAATCATCGGTGCTTTTGTTACTTTAGCTTCGCTAGTTAGTGTATACAAAGATGCTATGGAATTACTTGGTTAAAGTTATAGTATCACTTGTTTTGTGTTTTACTAAAATTTAACTCTCTATC
>NZ_JAKMTQ010000009.1:0-77802 GCF_025773245.1 Campylobacter sp. CNRCH_2007_0968H
GATAGTATTGAATATCATGATATAGAAAAAAGTTATTTTAAGCATCATAGTCGTTTAAAAGATATTAATATAAAGAAAGAATGTAGAATAAATCCTATAGAGTGGCTTAAGCTTCTAAGGCAAAATAAAATTAAAGATTTTGCTTTTGCTTGGGGTGGTATGATTAGTTTTGATTATATGAAAGATAAAAAAATGAAATTTAAAGATGGTATTTTTGCCGAAGATCATTTATTTGGAATTTTGCTTTTTTCGCAAGCTAAGAATATTTATATTTATCCTAAAATATTTTATTATTATAGAATTCGAGCTAATTCTTTAACAAATCAAGATAAAAAAATTACTAAAGATAATATACTTCCATATTTTAAAGATATATTTATTGCATTTGAAGAGAATGCAACTTTAGCAAAAGAGTATTTTAAATGCGCTAGTTGGGTGCAAACCAGTTTAGAATTAGTGCGATTTATAGAAAATTATCGTGACAAAAAAAAATCATCATTGTTAAAGGATGTTATTTTGTATTTTTATATCAAAAATGCATTTAAAGTTAAAAAATTTGATAAAGATCCTTTGTGCATTAAAGAGAAATTACAGCTATTAAAACCTTATAAAATTTCTAAAATTAAATATAAAATATTATCGTTTTATAGATATTTCAGAATTTAAATTCATTGTATTTTATTGTTTTTAATAGCGATTTTTGCTTTATTTTTTGTCTTTTTCTAGATAACTTTATTAAGATTTTTATAAATATATTTTTATAAATATATTTATAACATAAATCGTATTTATGGATTTGTAGACAACTAATAATATATTGGCAAAATAAACTATGACAACTATTATCGTTATAATTAGAGAGTTTACGAGAGCAGCATTTTAAATCTTTTATATAATCTTTTATTTGAGTGATACATTTTTGATTGGTGGTTGAATTGTTGTTTTCACAATTATAATTATATAAACATTTATTAAAAGTTTGTATTTTTTTTATATTTTTTGTATAAACTGCAAAAATCAATGCATCTTCAGCCATTGTAATTTTATTGTTTTTTAAATTTAAACTGAGAAAGGTATTGATTAGGTTGTTTTTTTTAAATAATTTACCCCAAGCATTCCATATGAAATTATTTTTATCTATTAAAAATAAAAAGAATTCATCTATGGTGTAAGCATTGTTAAAATAGCTCTTAATAGGGTTTTTTGTATTATTTATCATATATGCATTGAAACAGAGCATGTCGGTATTTTCATCTAGTATATTGATACATTCTTCGCAAGCATTAAACTCTAAATAATCATCAGGATCTAAAAACATGATATAAGGTGAAGTTGCTACTTTGACACCTTCATATCTTGTTCTTAAAAGTTTTAAATTCTCTTCATTATGTATGATTTTTATCCTATTATCTTTACTAGCATATTCTTTAGCTATCTCTATACTTTTATCGTTACCACAATCATCTACTACAATGATTTCTATATCTTTAAAAGTTTGGTTTATACAGCTTTCTAATGCCCTAGCAATATATTTTTCTACATTATAAGTTGGTAGTATGATGGAAATTTGACTCATAAATTATCTTTTTGGTAATTTAAATCTAAATATAATAGTATAACATAAAATAAAAAATTTAAATAAAAACTTACTTTTGTAAAATATAAAAAATAAGTTATTCGGTTTATTGATGCAAAATTCAATCCAATATTTATCAATATTCACAAATATATATTTATATCTAGTATTAATTTTTTCACATTTCAGATATTCATTTTTGATTCCGTTATAAAACGATGGTATAAAATTTTTTCTGCATATTTCTATGTTAACTTGATTATTGGATTTTTTGCAATACTTTATTAGCGCCAGTAACATTTTGATGTGTGAATAAATACGAATATGTCTTTTTATATTTTTTCCACCAGAAAATAGTTGCAGGTGGTAACGTGAAAAACTATCGCCAGTGTTTGCATAGTTACATGTTGAGTTTTCTCTGATTCTATAAAAATATAACTCCAAGTCAAGCATATAAATTTTATTACATTGTAAAAACAGTAAAATTCCAAAAACCCTATCTTCTCCAATAATACGATCTTTGAATGATATTTTTATTCTCTTGAGAAAAGCAAAATTTATCATTCCAAAACATACAAATTGAAAAAAATTACCTTTTTGTGACTGTATCTCAATCCAATCCACATTAGTAAGAGTATTCTTTAAATAATATTTTTCAAATATAGTTTGTGTGCTGATATCAAGATTAGTTTCATTTAAAATTTTTTCTTTAAACCACACCACATCTACCCCATCCATTCTAGGTACACATTCTTCTATGCAGTTTAATTCCCAATAATCATCAGAATCCAAAAAGATAATATAATCTATAATAGGATAAGTAAAGCTTGTTAAATCTTGTTCATCATTAAAAGCTTTATAGCTTTTATATATAGTATATATTTCATAAGGATTATTACCTTCTATGTTAAATTCTATTAAAGAATTTTCTTTTATAATTTGAGTTTTGTTTTTGAGTTTATATTCTCCACTAAAATATTCTATACCTACATTTCTAGCTGTACTTTGTCCACCATTTTTTTTATCAAAAAGAGTGATTCTTTTATCTTTTAAAGTGTATTCTTTTGCTATGTTAAATGAGTTTTCATCTGTACTACCATCATTTACGAGTATGATTTCTAAGTTAGTATAAGTTTGATTAATTACACTATCTAAACATTCTTTTAGATATTTTTCTACATTGTATATGGGAATTACTATGCCTACTTTTTTCATACTTTATCTCCAAGTTGTTTTTTCATTTTTTATAGTTTCAAGATAAATTTGATGTTTCATATTTTGCTCTTAAAAGTTTCAAATTTTCTTCATTATGTATGATTTTTATCCTATCATCTTTACTAGCATATTCTTTAGCTATATCTATACTTTTATCATTACCACAATCATCTACTACAATGATTTCTATATCTTTAAAAGTTTGGTTTATACAACTTTCTAATGCTCTAGCTATATATTTTTCTACATTATAAGTTGGTAGTATGATGGAAATTTGACTCATGTTCTATCCTGAAAAATTTTTTTAGGATGACGAATAATCATTTTGAATTTCAGGTATTTTTTATAAATTTCAATATTTTTTTTAAAAAAAATAATTTCTTTTTTGATTTTTAGAGGATCTTTAGCTATTTGCATATTAAAATAATACATACAATAATCTTTGATGCCTTTTTTTAAAAAATCATTTTTAATATCAATATTAAAAATATATAATTGTTTCGCTATTTTAACAAGGCAATAAATTCTAAAATATTCTCTAAGCTCTTTATAATCGCTAAAATGCTCTTTTAGCGGCTCTAGATATTTAGGTAATTTTTGCGGTATTAAAGTATTTTGGATATTTGTTATGGAGCCTTTTCTAATTCTATATATCATTAAGGTTGTATTGATATAAAAAACTTTTTTCGCCAAGCAAAACAATATAGTTCCAAAATCATGATCTTCATGATAAATTCCATGTGTGAAACGAAGATTATATTGATTTAAAATTTTAGCTTTAAAAGTTCCTTGCCAAGTAAAATAAAACTGAAAAAAGTTATTTTCTTGCAATAGTTCTATGCCGGTATTAAAAAATATTTTTTTACTTTTTTGCATTAGGTCTGTTGGTGGTTTTTTTAAAAAATAAGAATTTTCTTCATGATATTCTTCAAACCCATGTGTGTAAATATCCAAATTTTTTTCAATCATTTCTTTCACGCAAAGTTCTATACAATCGTTTAAAAAATAATCATCAGAATCTAAAAAGTGAATTATAGAATTTGGTAGCTCTTGCACTAATAAATCATTTATATTTTCTATATTTGTTTTTATGTATCTTTTTTGAATTTGCATAAAATTTGATTTTACAGTTTCTTTGTTAATTATTTTTGTATTTTTGTCAAAGGTATGAGTTGAGGTAAAAGAAATTATATCTTGTTCTTTATTATCTTCAAAAAAGCTTCTAAGTTTAGTTCCTTTTATAAATTCTAATCCCATATTTCTTGCCGAACTCAATCCTCCATTTTCCTTAGAGATTAAAAATATTCTTTCATCTTTATTGAGATATTCTAAAGCTATATCTAAGCTTTCATCATCACTTCCATCATCTACTAAAACAATATCTAAATTTTTATAGCTTTGATTGACAACGCTATCTAAACATTCTCTTAAATAAGGTGCTATATTATATATTGGGATGATAATTGTAATTAAGGGATTATTCATATATACTTTCTTTTTATTTTATTATACATAAGGAAACATTAAAAAATATGAAATTTAGAAAAATATTTATAAATTTATTGCTTATATTTATACCAATAAAATCTATAAGAAAAAAGATAAGATATAATTTAAACAATAAAACCATATCTTTACAAAAAACTGATTTTAAGTTGCCCAAAAATATTTTAAACAAAATAAAAACATACAATAATAAGTATTTTTATAAAATTAATAAAACCATTAATGGGGGGGGGCATAATGGTTGTTTTGACTTTGATCCAAACTCAAAAAGATACAAAATCTTCTTTAAATCCTTGGGCTTTTATAAGAGTCAAAAATGAAGCTATTACTTTAAGAGCTTCATTAGAAAGTATATTGCCTGCAATACAAAGAGGTGTTATAGGATATAATGATTGTACTGATGGAAGTGAAGAAATTATTTTGGAATTTTGTAAACAATACCCTTCTTTTA
The DNA here is from genome assembly GCF_025773245.1 of Campylobacter sp. CNRCH_2007_0968H. NCBI lineage: Bacteria > Pseudomonadati > Campylobacterota > Epsilonproteobacteria > Campylobacterales > Campylobacteraceae > Campylobacter > Campylobacter sp. CNRCH_2007_0968H. Next base: position 4,749 of record NZ_JAKMTQ010000009.1, read on the forward strand.
TACCAGTAAAATACCCTTATGAAGTACAAATTGAAAATCCACAATCTGAAAAGAATAAGCTGTATAATTATTATAATTATATTGCTAGCTTTATACCGAAAAATGAATGGCTTATAAAAATAGATGTAGATCATATTTATGATGCTAAAAAATTATATAAAAGTTTTTATATACCACAAAAGGATAACGATATAGTCAGTATAGCTAGATTAAATATTGCTGTCGAAAATAATAAAGTATATATTGTCCCTCATTATTTTGTTGATGTTGCTGATCACTGGCTTATAAAAAATAATCAATTAAAATGGGAAGAAGTTTTGATTGTAGAAGATGGATTTGATTGGATAGAAATTTCTAAAGATAATTTATATCAATATGATAATTTTTCTTCATATGAAATATTATGTTAAAAGGAAGAAATATATATCATACAGAATTAACCAATTGGCATTTTCCATTTGTAAAGCAGCATAGGAAATTAAAAATTCGAAATGATTGGATATTGTTAAGTAATTTTAAAGATCAATTTTCTTACCTTATAAATTCAAGGATTGATGAGAAATTGTTAAATGAAGATAGAATTATAAATACATATAATAATTTTGCTTTAGAATGATTGTTTTTATTATTTGGTAGAAATCTAATAATTATCACTTGCAAGTTGCACATTTAAAAGTAAACAATTTTTTATTTATAAATAATTTTTAAAGTTGAAAAATAAAATCTTATAATTTCTCTTATAATTTTAGATGGTATGCTAAGTTTCTTTTTTCTTTGTGTTATGGTAGTTTCTACATGATTTAAGTTAAGCAAAAATGGTTTATATATAATGTTTTGTATTTTATTATAATAATACATATCCATATAATCATCTACAGGCTTAAACCAATATCTCGCTTTTTCAATAAAATTTTTTGCAGCATTTGGGTGTATAAAATATCCTTGTGTACCACCAGTATTCTCGTAACTTATATAAAAATTATTATTTAAATGGTGTATTTTTTTATCAAAAAGATAATAAAATCTTATGTATTCATAGTTACTATTTAGTAGTTTTTCAATGATGTTTGAGTTGTTTAAAAGCTCATCACTAAAGACAATATCATCTTCTAAAATGATGATAGGGCTATTAAGTTCTTGACATTTTTTCCATAAACTATAATGAGATGCAAAGCATGATTTTTCACTATCACTAAGTTCACGCCCAAGTACAAATTGACACCACCATGGGAAGTGGCTTTTAAACCGCAAATGCTCATTTTTAAAACCATCGATGGCTTTAAAAAATTCAAATTCTAGTTGATTTTTTAAATTTGGATTACACGCGAAGAGTTTTTGAATTTGTTCTTGCATAAAATTTTTTCTATCTTCTGAGCGTTCTAGATTGATGATAAAAACTTTTACTTTTTCCAAACTCTACTCTCTAACCCTAAAATTTCTTTCTCTAAGACTTCTAATATTTTTTCATTAAAATGTTTATGTGGAAAAATATTAGCTAATTTTTTAATGCATTTTAAACTTTGCTTTTTATGTTGGTAATTTTGCCATAAAATTTCTTTATTTTTGTTTTCATATCTACCATTTTCATTAAATTCATAGCGGTATATGCATTCTTGCGATACAAAAAAGCTCTCACTTGGCATAAAATTTATATAGTTAAAAAGCACATCTTCTCCATAACAAAGTTTTTCTTTAAAATCAACATGCTCAAAACTTTTTAAAATCAAATTTTTCTTATATACTTTTGCCCAAACACTCCAACAAAAATGCTTTTGTTTAAGTAAAAATTCCAAAAATTCATCTTTTTTAAAAAATTCATCTTTTTTAAAAAGTTCATCTTGTTTAAATCTATAAAATTTCTTAAATTTCACCCTATGTACATATGCATCAAACACTACCATATCTACATTTTTGATTTTTTCAAGTCCAACTTCACAAGCATTAAGCTCTAAATAATCATCAGGATCTAAAAACATTATATAGGGTGAGCTTGAATTTAATACACCTATATTTCTACTAGCAAAAGTTCCTAAATTCTCTTCATTATGTATGATTTTTATCCTATCATCTTTACTAGCATATTCTTTAGCTATATCTATACTTTTATCATTGCCAAGGTCGTTTACCACAATGATTTCTATATCTTTAAAAGTTTGGTTAATACAACTTTCTAATGCTCTAGCTATATATTTTTCTACATTATAAGTTGGTAGTATAATTGAAATTTGACCCATTTTAGCTCTTTAAATAAAGTGATGATATAATTATAGCTTTTATTTTTAAGGAAAATTATGAATATTTTTATCAACCTTCCTACTTGGCTTGGTGATGCGGTGATGGCTAGTGCGGCTATTTATGCTATAAAAGAAAAATACCCTCAAGCTAAATTTACTTTTTATGGTTCTTTTGTGAGCACAGAGCTTTTTAAACGCTTTGAAAATGCTCAAATTTTAGTAGAAAATAAAAAGCAAAGATATAAGCAAATTTTAAAAGCTAGAAAAAATCTTGGTAAATTTGATCTAGCTTTTTCATTTCGCTCGGCATTTTCAAGTAAGATCATTTTAAATCTAATTAAAGCAAAAAAAAGATTTTATTTTGATAAAAATATTCTAAAAGAAGAACACCAAGTCTTAAAATACTTAAATTTCATAGAAAAAGCCTTAAATTTTAAAGCCACTTCAAATGCTTTAAAACTCCCTATAAAAGCAAAATCAACTCAAAAAATCTTAGGTATAAACCCGGGTGCACATTTTGGAAGTGCGAAAAGATGGGAAGCGAGCTATTTTGCAAGGGTAGCAAAAGAATTTAGCTCAACTCATCAAATTTTAATCTTTGGAGTAGAAAGTGAGAGAGAAATTTGTGATGAAATTGAGTATTTTTTTCTAAAAGAAGGTATCAAATCAAAAAATCTTTGTGGCAAAACTAGTATTTATGCTTTATGTAAAAATATTTCTATGCTTGATTTGCTCATCACAAACGATAGTGGTCCTATGCATATAGGTGCAGTTTATGGGGTGAAAACGGTGGCTATTTTTGGCTCGACTAAATTTAGTCAAACCTCGCCTTGGCAAGAAAATGCTAAAATAGCACATTTAAATTTAGCTTGTATGCCTTGTATGCAAAAGATCTGCCCTTTAAAACACCATAAATGTATGAAAGATTTAAAGCCTGAAGTGGTAATAAATTTAGCAAAAACATTTTTTTAGCATATTTTTCTTTGTGATTTGGGTTTAAACCTCTTGCAAAAGCTTGATAAATGTGTTAAACTTAACAATCATTTTTAATCAAGGAGCTTTTTATGACTAAAGCAGATTTTATTTCTCAAGTTGCTCAAACTGCTGGGCTAACTAAAAAAGATGCAACTGCAGCTACTGATGCAGTAATCGCTACTATTACTGATGTATTAGCTAAAGGTGATAGCATTAGCTTTATTGGTTTTGGTACATTTTCTGTAGCTGAAAGAGCTGCTAGAGAAGCTAGAGTACCAAGCACTGGTGCTACTATCAAAGTACCTGCTACTAAAGTTGCTAAATTTAAAGTAGGTAAAAACCTTAAAGACGCAGTTGCTGCTGCTAAAACTGCTAAAAAAGCTAAAAAATAATTCTTTGCGCAAAAGTTTCTAACTTTTGCGTTTTTCTTCATAGTTAAGTATTAATTTTCTTTTGATATTGTTTTTAAAAAATTACAAGGAAAACAATGTCAGTTTATAATAATATCTTAGATTGTATAGGTAATACCCCGATTATTTCTTTAAAAGAATTTGCTCCAAATCTTTATGCTAAATGCGAGTATTTTAATCCAAGTCATTCTATAAAAGATAGAGCGGCTGTGGAGATGATAAAACAAGCTTTAAATGAAGGTAAAATCAATCAAGAAACAACCATTATAGAAGCTACAAGTGGAAATACCGGCATAGCTTTAGCAATGATTTGTGCAAGCTTAAAGCTTAAACTTATCATAGCTATGCCTGAGTCTATGAGTATTGAGCGTAGAAAAATGATGAGTTTTTTTGGTGCAAAGCTAGAGCTTACTCAAGCAAGCAAAGGTATGCAAGGAGCGCTTGATAGAGCTAATGAGCTTTTGAGTGAAATTCCAAATTCGTTTATGGTAAGTCAATTTGAAAATATCAACAATAAGAACGCACATAGAAAAAATACTGCTTTAGAAATTTTAAAAGCTTTGCCTGATCTTGGTATTTTTTTAGCAGGTTTTGGTACAGGCGGGACTATTAGCGGGGTAGGAGAAATTTTAAAAGAACACAATCCTAATGTCAAAATCATAGCCTTAGAACCCGCATCTTCGCCACTTTTGAGTCAAAATACCGCTGCAAGCCATAAAATTCAAGGTATAGGTGCAAATTTTATCCCTAAAATTTTAAATCAAAAAATTATAGATGAGATAGTTTGTGTAAGTAATGAAGATGCTATAAATACAGCCTTAGAACTTGGTAAAAACGGCATAATGGCAGGAATTTCAAGTGGCGCAAATGTATATATGGCTAGAAAAATTGCTTTAGAAAACCCTGATAAAAAAGTCTTGACTATGTTAAATGATACAGCCGAGCGATATTTGTCAACTGATTTATTTGCAAATTTATAATTAGGAGCGTGTATGAGTCAAAATAATGAGCATTTTGATTTAGATCTTGAAAGGGCGATTTTAAGTTCTTGTATATATAGTGAAGATTCTTTTTTTAGTGTTTCTTCGGATATTGAAATTAATGATTTTTCGCTCAAAGCTCATCAAGATATTTATAAAGCTATTTTAGCTTGTGTGAATGCAGGCGAGCCTATAAGTGCAAGTTTTATAAGAAAACATAAAAAAGTAGATGAGCAAATTTTAGCTGAAGTTTTAGCTACTACTTCCATAGCAGATGTGAGTAAATACGCTTATGAATTAAGAGAAAAGTCCATTAGACGCCAACTTTTAAATTTTGCTTATACTATACCTACAAGGGTTAATGAAGATAAAAGCATTTCTCAAATTTCAGATGAAATAGGCAAAGAGATTTTTAATCTTACAAACCGTGTAAATAGTAATAGTATTAAAGATATGACTATGGTTATGTCTGAACTTATGGATGAGTTTAAAAAGCAAAAAGAAGCTGAAAACAAAGATATTTTAGGACTTGATACAGGCTTTAGTGAGCTTAATAAAATGACAAAAGGCTTTAAACCTGGCGATCTTGTAATCATCGCAGCACGCCCTGGCATGGGAAAAACTACAATTTGTTTAAATTTTATAGAAAAAACACTAAGACAAAATAAAGGTGTTGTGATGTTTTCACTAGAAATGCCTGCTACGCAAATCATGCAAAGATTAATCAGTGCAAAAACTTCCATTCCTTTGCAAAAAATTCTAATCGCAGATTTAAACGATGATGAGTGGAGTAGGGTAGGTGATGCTTGTAATGAATATGCGCAAAAAAATCTTTATATTTATGATAGTGGTTATGCTAGCATAGCAGACATTCGTTCAATTTTACGCAAAATCAAGGCTCAAGATGAGAGTATTGAGCTTTGCGTAGTTGATTACATCGGCCTTATGATGAGTAACTCAGCTTTTAATGATAGGCATTTACAAGTGAGTGAAATTTCAAGAGGTTTAAAGCTTTTAGCAAGAGAATTAAATATGCCAGTAGTGGCACTCTCACAGCTTAATCGTTCATTAGAAAGTAGGGCAAATAAGCGTCCTATGCTTAGTGATTTAAGAGAAAGTGGCGCTATAGAACAAGATGCAGATACGATTTTATTTGTATATAGAGATGAGGTTTATAGAGAACAAGAAGAAAAAGAAAGAGAAAATAAAGCCAAAAATGAAGGCAAAACTTATGAGAGAAAATTTATGCCAAATCCTGTGCAAGAAAAAGCTGAGCTTATTATAGGTAAAAATAGAAATGGTCCTGTAGGGCATGTGGATTTGCTTTTCTTAAAAGAAAAATCGTGCTTTATTGAAGCTCCAAAAGAAGATTTTATAGTTACCAATTTTGAAGGTTAATTTAAAGAATAGCGATAATCGTTTTGTATAAAAAGCTCTAAATCTTTAAAATCAATTTTTCCCATCAGCTCTTTTACGAGCTGTTTGTATATTATTTTTTCATCTTTAACTACAAAAGCTGATCTTGCTAATAATCCTGCAAATATACTATCATGTATTAATACTCCATAATTAGTGCCAAAATCTTTAAAGGCAAAATCACTTGCAACTATGATATTATCAATTCCTTCAGTTGCACAAAAACGATCCATAGCAAAAGGTAAGTCCATGCTAATAACAATCACTTCAATGTTTTTTATAGATGCCAATCTTTTGTTAGTTTCTTTAGCTTGTTTGGAACATACTTGAGTGTCTAAGCTAGGAAAAGTTAGTAAAATTTGAGTTTTTCCAGGTGGTGCTATTTCTACCGAGGCAAGATTTTTAGTTTTTAAAGTCACTTTTGGAGCATTATCGCCAATTTGTAGTTGATTTCCTGTGAGTTTTATGTTTTGTTTTTTATATATAATGCTTGACACAATTTTCCTTTTTATAATAAAATCATCTTAGCTAAGAGTAAAAAGCTGAAAAAACCCAAACCATCAGTAATTGCAGTAATTACAACACTTGAACCTACTGCAGGATCAATTTTAAATTTTTTCAAAGTTAATGGCACAAAAGAGCCTACAAAACCGGCTAAGGCTAGATTGATTAGCATTGACAAAGCTATAACAAGTCCTAAAAGGGCTGTTTTAAACCATATAAAAGCTATAATACTCATAACGCTAGCAAATATAAGCCCATTTAATAAAGAAATTCCACTCTCTCTTAATATAACTTTTTTAGCATCTTTAAATTCTACTTCATTGAGTGAGAGTTTTCTAACTGTTACCGCTAAGGCTTGTGAGCCTGTGTTACCTCCCATGGAAGCTACAATAGGCATAAGTACTGCTAGAGCTACAAGTTGTTCTATTTCACCTGAAAAAAGACTGATGATATTAGCTGAAATTAATGAAGTTGTAAGATTAATCATGAGCCAAAAAGCTCTTGCTTTAGCTGCTTTAAAAGCACTTTCTTCTTCAACATCTGCATCAACTCCGGCTAAATTATAAATTTGCTCTGTTGCATTTTCTTGGATTAAATCATGAATATCATCATAAGTAATTCTACCCAAAAGCACTCCATCATCATTTATAACAGCCAAAACACTTAAATCATAATCTTCTACTATATCAATAGCCTTTTGTATATCTTCATGATCTTTAATGCTATAACATTTATATTTTTCATTGTTGTTTTTAATAATATCTGCAAAACTTAGTTTAAAATCCCAAAGCAAGAGATCGCTTAGGTTGATAGCATTGCAAAGTTTTCCTTGTTTATCTATGATATAAACTTGAAAAATTTGATCTACTTGTCCTGAATGCTTTAAAATTCTATATCTTTTAATGGCCTTTTCTATACTTTCATTAATAGAGGCTGTGAAAATTTCTGTTTGCATATAAGCACCAGCAGTATTTTCATCATAATTTTTAAGGCGTAAAATTTCTTCTTTATCTTCTGAACTTAAGCGGTTTAAAATAGCTAAAGTTTTTTGTGGATTTAGCTCTTCAAAACGCTTAATTAAGTCTGTTGCATCATCACTTTCAAGCTCTTCTACTGCTTTTGCAATCTTTATAATGCTTAAGTTTTCTAAAATATCTTCTAAGATATGTTCAGGCGTTATAGTAGCTACATTTGCGAGTGTGTAAGTATCAAAAGATTTAAGAGTTTTTAAATAAAGCTCTTCATCATGCCTTTTAATAGTTTTTAAGGCTTCATTGATTTCATAGGTACTTTGATCTTTGAAAGTATTTTTTAAAAGTTCTTGTGCTTCTAAAAAATCATTCATCATCTCAAAGCTCCATAGAATTTTCTATATTTTGTTCTTTTGGTGGATTTTTATAATTTTCATCAATGCTTTGCAAGCGGTTTTCATACTCTTTTGCCATTTTTAAAAATTCTTCTTTGTTTTTTCCACTTAAGCTTGATTTTGGAATTTTAACTATAGTTTCAGGATTAATTGCTTTATTATTTAGATAAAGTCCAAAATGCAAATGTGGTCCAGTGCTCATACCAGTAGAGCCTACATAAGCAATCACTTGTCCTTGCTTAACTTTTTGTCCGCGTTTGATTTTTGCAAAGCGACTAAGATGAGCATATAAAGTCATATAGCCTGACATGTGTTTTACTTGTACAACCTTACCATAACCACCTTTTGTCCCAACAAAGCTAATCGTTCCATCTCCTGCACTTTTAACTGGAGTACCCGTTGGAGCTGCATAGTCAATACCTAGGTGTGCTCTATAGCGTTTTAATATAGGATGGTATCTTGCTCTAGTAAAACGATCTGAAATCCTTGTATATTTGACAGGTTTAGTTAAAAAGAAATTTTCAAGCTCTTTTCCTTGAGCATTATAATAAGAATCTTTATATAAAAATACAGAATATTCTTTACCTCTAATATTAGCTAAAGCTGCTTGGATATTAATATCGCCAAAAAGTCTTCCTAGTCTTCTTTTTTGCTCATAAATTAATACTACACTATCGCCTTTTCTAACATTTTTAAAATTAACACTATTTTTAAAAGCTCTTACCATAGCTCTTGCTAAGGTTACGCTACCACTTTCATCATAAACATCTTGATAAGCTGAATTGTTAATAGCTACGCGAATAGTTCTTTTTTCTTTGGTATAAGAAATTGGAGTAAAACTTAATACGAATTTATTTTCAGTGTTTTTGTAAATATGAATTTGTAAATCATCACTGATTGGGATTAAAACCTGTTCTAATTCTCCTTGATCATCTTTTAACATTTGGTATTTAATACCACTTGCAATTTCTGCACTTAGTTCTTTATCTTCAGCATCAAGATTATAGTATAAATTTAAAGGTATGGAGTGATCTTGTAAAAAATCAAGTAAAGTTTTGCCATTCTCCCAAGAAAGTTCTTCAACACTTGAAATAGCAAAAAGTTTTATCGATATAAGTAAAGATATGAAAATTTTTTTCATGGTATTTTAAAGCCTTCTAAAATTTAAACATAAATTTGTATTTTACTTAATTTTTCTTACAATTTTGTAAGGAAAATACAATATAATTTAATTTTTACACTTTTTTAAGGAGTATCAGTTGTCAAGAATTATTTTAATGCTTTGTTGTTTTTTAGCATTTTTGCAAGCTAAAAATTTTGATTTAATACAAACAAAACTTGAAAAAGTAGATGATATTTATGGTTATATAAAAGATGATCCTAGAATTTTATTGCACTCAAGTGGTATAGTTGTGCATGAAATTGATACACAAAAATCAATTATTGCAAGAGCTAGTGTGATAGGGCGTGAAAATGGCTTAGTTAAATTACAATTTAAAGTTTTTGATATGCTAGCTCAAGATGCTATGCCTTTACCAAATGTATTGCCACAAGTAGGCGATAAAATAGTTTTAAATTATTTATATGATAGAGCCTTGATTATAGCTCCTGATAAAAATGTGTATGATTTTATAGCTCAAAAATTAAATGGACTTTATTTTTTACACCCTGATTTATTTGGTGCTCATATGATACAAGAATACCGCCAAACTCCAAGAAGATCAGATTTTAGATCTTTTTGTTCAAAAAATGCTGTTGGGCTTTTAGTGGTAGCTTTAGAAAATAAAGCTGAGATAGTTGATTGTCAAGATTTTGGCAAGATAGAAGAATTTAACATACCTCAAGCTCAAAGTTTGCAAATTCCATTTTATTCAAGAATTACAGGTTATAAAAGCGATATTTTTAGCTTAAATGATGAAGCAATTGGAAATTATTATGTATATTATGAAAAATTAATTAGCTTAACTAGAGACAAATAATGCAAGAAATCCATCAAAAATTTTTTCAAGATCTTTTAGGGGTTGAAAATGCTCATTTTGATCCTATCCACAAAAGAGCGTATAGTTATGATGCTACTAAAAAGCATTATTTACCTGATGGAGTGCTTTTTCCAAGAGATGAAAATGATATTAGTCAAATTTTAAAATATTGTAATGAAAATAAAATCATCGTTATTCCTAGGGGCTCAGGTAGTGGATTTACCGGTGGAAGCTTAGCTATTAATGGTGGAGTAGTGTTAAGCTTTGAAAAACATATGAATAAAATTTTAGAAATTGATCTTGAAAATTTAGTTGCAGTAGTGCAGCCTGGTGTGATAAATATGGCTTTACAAGAAAAAGCAAAAGAATATGGTTTATTTTATCCACCTGATCCTGCTAGTATGGAGTATTCTTCTTTAGGGGGGAATGTAAGCGAAAATGCAGGGGGTATGAGAGCTGCTAAGTATGGTATAACTAAAGATTATGTAATGGCTTTAAGAGCTGTTTTGCCTAATGGAGAAATCATTAGAGCAGGTAAAAAAACTATAAAAGATGTAGCGGGTTATAATCTAGCTGGAATTTTAATAGCAAGTGAGGGATCTTTGGCTGTGCTTAGTGAGATTACTTTAAAACTAGTAGCTTTGCCAAAGTTTAAAAAGACAGCTATGGGGATTTTTAACAGCATTGATGAAGCAATGAATGCAGTTTATAAAACTTTAGCTAAAGGTGTGACTCCTGTATCTATGGAATTTTTAGATCAATTAAGCATACAAGCATTAGAACAAAAATTCCAAAAAGGCTTACCTATGGATGCGGGTGCGATTTTAATCGCTGATGTAGATGGCAATGTAGAAGAGGCTATTGAAGCAGATTTAAAAATTTTGCAAGAGAGTTTTTATGAATCTGGCGTAAGAGAGTTTAAAATAGCAAAAGATGAGCAAGAAGCAGCCAATATTTGGTTTGCTAGAAGAAACTGCTCTCAAAGTATAGCAATGTATGGAAATTTAAAGCTTAATGAAGATATTACAGTGCCGCGTTCAAAACTACCTGATCTTTTAAAAGGCATAGCTGAAATTTCTAAAAAATATGGTTTTAAAATCCCTTGTTTTGGTCATACTGGCGATGGTAATGTGCATACTAATGTAATGGTAAGTGATAAAAATAATCCTGAGTTGGTTAAAAAAGGTTACGAAGCTGTAGAAGAGGTTTTTAAGCTTACAGTTTCTTTAGGTGGAACCTTAAGTGGGGAGCATGGTATAGGCATTTCAAAAGCTCCTTTTATGAAGCTTGCTTTTAGTGAAGCTGAAATGGACTTGATGAGAAATATCAAAAAAGCATTTGATCCAAATAATATACTTAATCCTTTTAAAATGGGACTTTGATGAATTTTAAAAACTTCATAAAAATTCTTTTAAGCATAAGAGATAAAGAAATTTTAAATTATGCTGCAGCTTTGAGTTTTTATACTATTTTATCTTTAATACCGCTTTTATTTTTATGTTTTTGGGTTTTTACTCAAATTCCAAGTTTTGAAATGTATCAAGAAAGAATTAAAAATTTAATTTTTACTTTTTTAATCCCAACTCAACAAGAATTAATAACACAATATATTAACACTTTTTTAAAAAATAGTGTCAATCTTGGTTTAATTGGTCTTTTAGCTATGGCTTTGACTTCTTTAGCATTTTTTTCAGGTTATGATTATGTTATTAATAAGCTTTTAGAAGAAGACTCTAAAAGTCTTTGGCATAGTATAAGTTCTTATTGGACTTTGGCAACATTAACTCCACTTGGACTTGGAGTGAGTTTTTACATTTCAGGTTTTATACAAAAAACCTTAGATGATTTTAATATTGCTTTAAATTTTTTTGAGATTTTACCTTATGTGATTATATGGGCTTTGTTTTTTACATCTTATTCAAGTTCAGTGAGTAAAAAAGGTGATTTAAAAACTTTGCTTATTAGTTCTTTTGGTGCTTCTGTGATTTGGTATATTTCTAAGATGATTTTTGTATATTATGCTGTATATAATAAAACTTATTTAAATGTATATGGTTCTTTTTCTGTGATATTGTTTTTCTTTTTGTGGATTTATATTTCTTGGATTATTTATCTTTTGGGTTTAAGGGTTTATTTGATTTTAAATCAAGAAAATAAAGGGAATAAAACCAAGAGAAATTACAAAAAGAGCTAAATAACGATGAAAAATAGCCATGAAGGATAAAAATATATAAATAAGATAAATTTCTAATGGTATATGTAACAATATGCTATTTAATTTAAAATCAAATAATGCTAATAATATTTCATCTAATACATCTCCATAAGATAATAAATGCAGTAATAAACTTATAGGGTAAAATAAAGCAAATAATATGCTTAGAGGTATACCTAAAAATTGTTGAAAACTAATAAGTGGAAAAAAATATAATACAGGAATCATCATTGCTAAAAAAGTCCAAAAATTTATAAAAATAATATGAATATAATTTTTTGAAAAATTATCTTTAAAATGATGTAAATATAAATAAATATAAAATACTCCTAAACTTGAAAACAAAAAGCCAACGCTAAATAATAAATTTGGAAATAAGCTTATACATAAAATTACACTTAAGAATAAAAATTTAAAACTCAAAATTTTAATATTTTTGCTAAATAGATAAAAAGCAAAAATACTCATACATAAAGCTCTTATATAAGAAGGGCTAAAGTCTATTAAAAATATATACAAAATTAAAAGCAAGAAAGCAAAAATACTAATATCAAGTTTTAAACTTCTATAAGGAAAATATCGTTTGTGAAAAAAGGCATATAAAGGAGCAAAAATCAAAAAGCAAAAGCTAAATAGCAAGCCCAAATGATATCCACTAATAGCAATTAAATGCGCGATATTGTAAAAATTTACATCATTTCTAAGCTCACTTGATACATTTTTTGCAAAAAATAAAGCCCCGTAAAATTCTTTGATTTTTTCATTTTGATGTTGATTTAAAAAATACTCCACTAAGATATTTTCTTTTTGAGTATTAGTTTTATGAAAATCATAACTTGGTACAAAAAAATTTTTACTAAGATAATCTTTAAAGTTAATATTTTTAGTAATAATCCTAAGATTTATAATATCATTTTTAATTAAATTTAGTTCTTTAAAACTAGTAGTGTAAAAAACAAAATCAGAATTTTTAATTTTAAAAACTTGGTATTTTTTACCTTTTTTATTAGTTTTTTGATAGCTAGATATAATGATATTATTTTTAAGCAATAAATGTTTTGTGAGTTTAAAATTTTGGTATTTTTTATACTCATAAATGAGATTTAGGCTAAAAATTGCTAAAAAACATAATAATAAAATTAAAAATTCTCCATAAGAATCTTTTATAGAGAATTTTAAATTCATTTTTTCTTAGAAAAGCGTGATAAGTATAACCATATAATAAAAATTAAAGTGATTATAAAGGCAGGTGCTATATAAGGATGATTTGAAAAAATTTCAAAAGCCTCCTTTAAGGTGTTTCCAAAAATAAATCCAGCATAACCAAGTATTATAGCCCAAATTAAACTAGCTAGGGTATTGATGATAAAAAATCTTACAAAGCTAAATTTGCAAAGGCCTGCTGCTATAGGAATGATAGTTTTTACCCCGTAAATAAATTTTTGCACTACTAAAAGTAAATCTCCATATTTTTTGATTTTTATCATAGCAAGAGCGATTTTTCTTCTATGATTTTTAAAATAAGGCATTATGTCTTTTTTATAATATTTTCCTAGAATAAATAATAGGGTTGAACCTATGGTATTAGCCAAAAAGGCTAAAAATATACATAAATGCAAATCAAGTTTAGTTGAACTTGCACAAAGTACCCCGGCAGCAAGTATGGCCACCATTCCTCCACCAAAAGAATAAAAAAATAAAATCAAATAACCATAAGTGCTAAGATTATCAATCATTTCTTGCATGAAAAACCCTATCTTGCAAAATCAACAGCTCTAAGCTCTCTGATGACATTAACTTTTATTTCACCAGGGTATTGAACTTTTTCTTGAATTTCTTCAGCTATTTCTTTAGCTAAAAGCACAGATTCATCATCATTGACTAATTTTGCATTAACAATAACTCTAATTTCTCTACCAGCATTAATAGCATAAGCTTTTTTAACCCCTTCTTTACTTTTTGCTATATCTTCAAGTTCGCTAACTCGTTTCAAGAAGGCCTCAAGCACCTCACGCCTTGCTCCAGGGCGTGCAGCGCTTAGTGTATCTGCTGTACAAACTGCAGCTGATTCTATACTTGTAGCCTCTTCATGTCCATGGTGCGCATAAATTGCATTAATCACTATAGGATGTTCTTTGTATCTTTTGCAAAGTTCAGCTCCTAAATCTACATGAGAACCTTCAAATTCATGCGTTAAAGCCTTGCCTATATCGTGTAAAATTCCAGCTCTTCTTGCTAGTTTTTCATCGCCACCACACTCAGCTGCTATGATTCCAGCTAAATGCGCTACTTCCAAAGAGTGTGCTAGAGCATTTTGTCCATAACTTGCTCTATATCTTAATTTTCCTATTAATTTAACAATTTCAGGATGGATATTATTAAGTCCTAAATCCATTACTATAGTTTGACCTTCTTCTAAGATATTATCCTCAAATTCTTTGCAAACTTTTTCATGAATTTCTTCTATTTTTGCAGGTTGTATTCTACCGTCTTCAACTAAAAGTTCAACCACCTTTGTAGCAATGGCGCGTCTATAAAGATTAAAACAACTTACTATAATTGCTCCAGGCGTATCATCTATGATAATATCAACACCCAAAACCATTTCTAAGGTTTTAACATTTCTCCCTTCTTTACCTATAATGCGTCCTTTTAACTCATCATTTTTGATATTTACTACATTGATCAACCTTTCAGCAGCGAATTCTCCTGCAAATCTTGAAGTAGCTTGTGCTAAGATAAAATTAGCCTTTCTTTTGGCTTCATTTCTAGCTTCTTCTTCGTATTTTCTAACAATATGAGCAATTTCAGCTCTTGAGGTTTCTTCTACTTTTTGCAAGACTATACTTTTTGCCTCTTCTTGTGTGAGACCAGCTGAATGTTCAAGAATTTTTAAAACATCATTTAACTTTGTTTCGTAGCTTTGTTTTAAATTTTCATTTTCTTCATGCAAAGCTTTTATAGTTTGCTGCTCTTTTGCTAATTTGTTTTTGTTTTCTTCATGAAGCTTTTCTTGATAATGAAGATTTTGTTCTTTTTTGTTGAGTTCTTCTAGCTTAACAGAATGCTCTTTTTGCAGTTTTTGAATTTTTTCATCAAATTTTTTCTTTGTTGCAAATTCAGCTTCAGCAACTGAATTTTTAGCATCTTTAAGTGTTAGCTCAGCTTCATATTCAATAGCTTTTGCTTTTGCTTTTGCTTGCTCTAAAAAGATATTGAAATTTGCATCATTAATCTTTTTGGCGACTATATATCCAATCCCTCCGCCTATGAAAACGGCTATTAATGCGACTAATATTTCTATCATTGTTTTTAACTTTCCTAAAATATTTTTTATAAGGGTTTATATAAAAATTTCCTTTTATATCATGGTCTTGACTAAAAATTTGATGAGATTTTGCATCCATCATTTGTGTGAAAATAACTAAAGGTTTTCTATAAGAAATATTTTCAAAAAACCTATCGTAAAATCCTTGGCCATGACCAACTCTTCCTAATTTTGCATCTACTCCTATAACAGGGATGATTGCAACATCTATACGAGTTTGCAAAAAAGAATCTTTTGGTTCATATACCCCAAAACTCTTTTTATCAAGAGCTAACCTTAATTTTACTACCTTTAAACTTTTATCTTGCATAAATGGAACAAAAATTCGGTATTTTTTTGTTAAAAAATGTCTGAATTTATAAAGATTAATTTCATATTTTAAAGGAATATATATAAGGATATTTTTGTAATTTTTACAAGATTTTAAAATTTTATTTACTTCTTGAAAAACTAAAAAATCTCTTTTGTATTGAAATTTTAGTTTCGATTTCATTTTAAATTTCTGTTTTATTCTAAAGTCATTTTTTATCAAAGCTTTCCTTGGTTTTTTAACTTTTTATGTTATACTTTTAAGCTTAAAAAATCATAAGGATATGACTTGAAATTTAAAATTTTTTTAGCAATTTTTGCTATGATTTTTTTTACTTCATGCTCAAGTGATAAAGAAAATTCTAGTAATGAAAATACCGATAATGCAAGTTTAAGTCAAAGTGAAAATACTGATTTTACTTTGAAATTTTTAGATGGTAGAAAAATGTATGTGAAATACCATGAACAAGAATTTAATTTTGATGATACAGCAAAAGCTAAGTTGTTTGTATTTTTTACAAGTTGGTGTGAGCCATGTAAAGCTGAAATTCCACATTTAAATAATTTAAATAAAAAATATCAAGATAGATTTGAAGTCATAGCGCTTTTTTTAGAAGAAGATAAAAAACAAGAATTATTGGAGTTTATACAAAAAGAAAAGATGAATTTTCCTTCGGTTTTAGGAGAGAATAGTTTTATTTTTTCTAAAGTTTTAAATATCGGCTCTATTCCAACAATGGTGTTGTTTAATGCAAAAGGCGAAAAGATTAAAGAGTATTTAGGTTTAATTCCTGAAGAAATGTTAGATATAGATATACAAAAAGCGATAATGTAATGTTTGGATTTTTAAAGAATGGTTTAAAAAAGACTTTAGAAAGCATCCATTTAGTTAAGGCTTCAAATAAAATCATTACAAAAGATTTGCTTGAAGAAATGCTTTTAGAAGCTGATGTGGCGTATGAGATAGT
This sequence comes from Campylobacter sp. CNRCH_2007_0968H, assembly GCF_025773245.1. Classification (NCBI taxonomy): domain Bacteria; kingdom Pseudomonadati; phylum Campylobacterota; class Epsilonproteobacteria; order Campylobacterales; family Campylobacteraceae; genus Campylobacter; species Campylobacter sp. CNRCH_2007_0968H. Next base: position 21,433 of record NZ_JAKMTQ010000009.1, read on the forward strand.
TGAAGAGATTATTTACTATCTTCCTCCAAGTGATGAGGTTAAAAAGGCTGATTTAGAGCGTGTTATGGGGACTTATTTTATTTATGATAAGCCCGAACTTGCTAATGTTAAGCCTTTTGTGGATTTGATTTTAGGTGTAAATGGGGTAGGTAAGACTACAAGTATTGCTAAAATGGCACATTTGCATAAAGAAAATGGTGAAAAAGTTATACTTGGAGCTTGTGATACTTTTAGGGCAGGAGCCATAGAGCAGTTAAAATTATGGGCACAAAAATTAAATATAGATATCATAGCTACTTCACAAGGACATGATCCTTCGGCAGTTGCTTATGATGCTATTTCTAAAGCTTTGGCAAAAAACTATGATAGGGTTATTTTAGATACAGCAGGACGCTTGCAAAATCAAAAAAATCTTGCAAATGAGCTTGAAAAAATTGTCCGCATAAGTGATAAAGCTATGCAAGGAGCTCCTCATAGAAAAATCCTTGTGCTTGATGGCACTCAAGGTGTAGCAGGAATTTTGCAAGCAAAAGCTTTTAATGATTTAGTAAAACTTGATGGAGTGATTATTACAAAACTTGATGGAACTGCCAAAGGTGGAGCTTTATTTAGCATAGCAAGAGAGCTTGAACTTCCTATTTTATATGTAGGAGTAGGGGAACAATTAGGACAAATTCATGAGTTTAACCCTAGTGAATATGTTAAAACTTTAGTTGAAGAGATTTTTGCTTAATTTATGGCTAAAAAACACATTTTATTTGAATGTCAAGCTTGTGGAAATCAACAAAGTAAATGGCTAGGCAAATGTCCTGAATGTGGTTCTTGGGATAGTTTTGTTGAGCTAAAGCAAGAACAAATTAAGGTTTTAAAAGAGTTAAATTTACTCTCAAACACCCCAAGTTCTGCAGTATGTATAAATGATGTTATAGCAGAAAATTTCACACGCATTAGCACTGATGATAATGAGCTTGATTTAGTTTTAGGTGGTGGGCTTGTTGTGGGTTCTTTGGTGTTAATTGGGGGTTCACCTGGGGTTGGAAAATCCACACTTTTATTAAAAATTGCTTCGAATTTGGCTAAAAGTGGTAAAAAAGTGCTTTATGTAAGTGGCGAGGAGAGTAAATCTCAAATCAAACTGCGTGCGGATCGTTTAAATGCAAATTGTGAGAATTTATTTTTACTTACTGAACTTTGCTTAGAAGATATTTTAAGTGAGCTTTCTAAAAAAGATTATGAAATTTTAATTATTGATTCTATTCAAACTTTATATTCTAATAAAATTACTTCAGCAGCAGGTAGTATCACTCAAGTTAGAGAAATTACTTTTGAATTAATGCGCTATTCTAAGGCCAATAATATTAGCACTTTTATCATAGGACATATCACTAAAGATGGGGCTATAGCTGGACCTAGAATTTTAGAGCATATGGTAGATGTAGTGCTTTATTTTGAAGGCGATGTCAATAAAGAAATAAGAATTTTAAGAGGCTTTAAAAATCGTTTTGGAAATATTTCCGAAGTTGGTATTTTTGAAATGACTTCCAAGGGCTTGATTAGTGCTAAAGATATAGCTAATAGATTTTTTACGCGTGGTAAGGCAGTAAGTGGTAGCGCTTTGAGTGTAGTGATGGAAGGAAGCAGAGCTTTAGTGCTAGAAATTCAAGCCTTAGTTTGTGAGAGTGCTTATCCAAAGCGTAGTGCAACAGGCTATGAAAAAAATCGTTTAGATATGCTTATAGCTTTACTAGAGAGAAAGCTTGAAATTCCCTTGGGGCATTATGATGTTTTTATTAATGTAAGTGGTGGGGTAAAAATTAGTGAAACTGCAGCGGATTTAGCGGTGGTTGCAGCAATTATTTCAAGTTTTAAAAACCGCCCTTTGAGTAAAGATAGTGTTTTTGTGGGTGAGCTTAGTTTAAATGGTGAAATCAAAGAAGTATTTTCACTTGATGTGCGTTTAAAAGAAGCTAAAATGCAAAAATTTAAAAATGCCATAGTACCTGTAAAACCTATGGAGGAACTTGGCTTAAAATGTTTTGTAGCTAAAGAATTGCGTGAGGTTTTAGAATGGATGTAAAATTTGATGTAATCATTATAGGTTCAGGTCTTGGAGGCTTAAGTGCAGGCGCTTTTTTAGCTAAAAATGAAAAAAGGGTTTTAGTTTTAGAACAGCATTCTTTAATTGGTGGTTGTGCTACTTGTTTTAAAAGAAAAGGCGCTTTGATTGATGCGGGACTTCATGAGATGGACCTAGGTGAAGCAAAAACTGATATGAAGCATTTGGTTTTTGAAAAACTTGGTATAAAGGATAAAATTGAAATTTTACCTTTACCAAGTGCATGGAGTATTAAAAGTAAAAATTATAATCTAACTTTACCTCATGGTATAGAAAAAGTAAAAGAAGTTTTGAAAAAAGAATTTCCGCAAGAGTGTAAAGGTATAGATAAATATTTTAAAGCTATAAAAACGCAAGCTTATGCTATTCGAAGATTTCCTTGGGATTTAAAATTAAGTGAGTTATTGTTGTTTCCTTTTGACACTACTTGGATATTTATTAAAAATAGATTGTTTAATAAAAAAGTTTATGATGTTTTAAATGCTTATATTAAAAATGATAAGCTAAAAAAGATTTTAAATGCAAATATGAGTTATTATCATCATGATAGTAAAGAATTTATTTTCAGTTTTCATGGCATTGCTCAAAAGCATTATTATGATGGTGGGGTGTATATTAAAGGTGGCTCGCAAGCTTTAAGTGATGCTTTGGCTGAGGTTATCAAAGAAAATCAAGGGCAGGTTTTAGCTAAGGCTGAAGTTGTTAAAATACTCACAAAAGAACAAAAAGCTTATGGAGTAGAATACATTCAAAATAATCAAAAACATACCATCCATGCGCAAAATATCATCGCAAATTGCGATCCTTTAATCGTATATAAAGACTTGCTTAAAGAGTTAAATTTAACCCAAGAAATCAAAGCAATAGAATCTAAAAAGCGTGCTTGTTCTTTAGTGAGCGCTTATTTTATTTATGATAAAGATATTTCTAAAATTTATGAAAATATGGATTATTGTAATTTTATATTTGAAGATGATTTTTTAAATAGTTCATATGAAAACACTAATATTTTAAAACTAGATATTAAACAAAGGCCTATGGCTTTTGTGAATTATTCTAAGGTTGATAGTGGCTTGGCTAGCGATAAATACATAGGTGTTGTAGCTTTTAGTTCAAATTATCAAGAGTGGGATTTAAATAAGCAAGATTATAAAGTTAAAAAAGAAGAAGTATTAAAAGCCATAGTGCAAAGACTAGATGAGATTTTTCCAAATTTAAGTTCACACTTAATCCATCAAGAATTAGCCACGCCAAAAACTATACAAAGATATACTAAAGCTTATGAGGGTACAATTTATGGATTTTCTCAAGATCAAGAAGGGGTTAAATATAGATTGCATTATAAAAGTAAAAGTATAGAAAATTTATATTTTGCTAATGCTTTTATATTTCCTGGAGGTGGTTTTACAGGTGCGATTTTGGGTGGATATTTTTGCGCTAATAAAATGAATTTTCATTAAAATATAAGCAATTTTTTTTTATAATATTAGCTTTGAAATATTTATTCTGCTAAGGATTTTTAATGAAAGATTTATTTTTATTTAGTTCTTTTATAGATTCTAGCCACACTTTTGCATACTTTTTTCATTTGGGTATAGTGGTTGCGATTTCTTTGATTTTAGCAAAACTTGCTACAAGATCTATGCAAATTGTCCCAAGAGGTAGTCAGAATTTGGCTGAAGCTTATATGGAAGGCATTTTAAGCATGGGTAGGGATACTATGGGTAGTGATGAAGCTGCTAGAAAATATTTACCTTTAGTTGCAACTATAGGTTTTATGGTATTTTTTAGTAATATTATAGGAATCATCCCTGGTTTTGAAGCTCCAACAGCAAGTTTAAATTTTAGTGCTTCTTTGGCTATTATAGTATTTGTGTATTATCATTTTGAAGGTATTAGAACTCAAGGATTTTTTAAGTATTTTGCACATTTCATGGGACCTGTGAAAATTCTAGCACCTTTGATGTTTCCTATAGAAGTGGTTTCTCATTTTTCAAGAGTTATTTCTTTATCTTTCCGTTTATTTGGTAATATCAAGGGAGATGATTTATTCTTAGCAGTTATTTTAGCTCTTGTGCCTTGGGTTGCGCCATTGCCTGCTTATATGCTTTTAACTTTTATGGCATTTTTACAATCTTTTATTTTTATGATTTTAACTTATGTTTATTTAGCAGGTGCAACTGTAGTTGATGAGCATCATTAATTTTTAAAAAGCAAAAAAAAATATTTTTTGCTTTTTTCTTTTTTAATCTTCTTCTTTTATTCTTTTTTAAACTCTTTTTGAAATAAAAAACGCTAGAATAAACAAAAAATTCTAAGGAAAATTTTAATGTTTGAAGTTGTTATAGGACTCGAAGTTCATGCACAATTAAATACAAAAACAAAAATCTTTTGTTCATGTGCAACTTCTTTTGGAGAAAAATCAAATACTAATGTATGCCCAACATGTTTAGCTTTACCAGGTGCTTTACCTGTATTAAATCAAGAAGCAGTGAAAAAAGCCATAGCATTTGGAAAAGCAGTTAATGCAACTATAAATAAAAAAAGTATTTTTAATAGAAAAAATTATTTTTATCCTGATTTACCAAAAGCTTATCAAATTTCGCAATTTGATATTCCTATAGTGGAAAATGGTGAGTTATTTATCAATGTAAATGGAGAAAATAAACGCATAGGTATCACTAGGGCTCATTTAGAAGAAGATGCAGGAAAAAATATACATGAGAGTAATTTTTCAAAAGTAGATTTAAATAGAGCAGGCACGCCTTTGCTTGAAATTGTCAGTGAACCTGAACTTAGAAGTTCCGATGAAGCAGTGGCTTATTTGAAAAAATTACATTCTATTATAAGATTTTTAGATATTTCAGATGCAAATATGCAAGAAGGTAGTTTTAGATGTGATGCTAATGTTAGTATTCGTCCAAAGGGTGATGATAAGCTTTATACTAGAGTGGAGATTAAAAATTTAAATTCATTCCGTTTTATTCAAAAGGCGATTGAGTATGAAGTAAAACGCCAAAGTGAAGCTTGGGAAGATGGAAAATACGATCAAGAAGTTGTGCAAGAAACAAGATTATTTGATACGGTTAATTTAGTTACTAGAAGTATGAGAGGTAAGGAAGATTCTGCTGAATATAGATATTTCCCTGATCCTGATCTTTTACCTGTAATTTTAGATGATGAAATGCTAAATCAAGATATACCTGAACTTCCTGATGAGAAAAAAGCTAGATTTGTGAGTGAATTGGGTATTAAAGAAAGTGATAGTGAAGTGATTGTTTCTTCATTAGAGCTTTGTAGATATTTTGAGTATCTAATTAATCAAAAATTAAATCCAAAACTTTGTGTTACTTGGCTTACGACAGAGTTAATGGGGCTTCTAAAAGGCGAATTGACTATAGAAAACTCACCTATAAAACAAGAAAAATTAGCTGTTTTGATCAAACGTATAGAAGAAGGTGTTATTAGCGCTAAAGCAGGTAAGGATATTTTAGCTTATGTATTTGAAAATACAGAAGTTGAAATTGATGATGCTATTGAAAAACTTGGTTTAAAACAAGTAAGTGATGATGGTGCTATTAAAAAGATTATTGATGAAATTTTAGCAAACAATGAAGATAAAGTAGCTGAATATAAAAGTGGTAAAGATAAACTTTTTGGTTTCTTTGTCGGTCAGGCAATGAAAGCAGGTAAGGGTGCATTTAATCCTGCTAAGGTAAATGAAATTTTAAAAGCAAAACTTGGTTAAATATGAAAATAGCAGTTGTTGGTGCAGGAAAATGGGGAAGTGCTTTATATGATGCATTGAGCGTTAAAAATGAATGCGTAATAACTTCTTTTCATGAAAAAGATCTTTCTTATTTTGTTAGTACCAAAGAAGCTTTAGAATATGAATATTTAGTTTTTGCTTTATATGCTCAAGGAATGCATGAATGGCTTGCAAATAATTTTAAAGATTTAAATCAAAAAATTCTTGTAGCTTCTAAGGGTATTGATTGTAAAAGTTTAAAATTTATGGATGAGGTTTTTAGTGAGTTCATAAGTAGTGATAGACTTTGTTTTTTAAGTGGTCCTTCTTTTGCAAGTGAAGTTTTAGAAAAAAAACCTTGTGCTTTGGTTGTTAGTGGTAAAAATCAAGAGCTTTGTAATCAATTTGCAAGTTTTTTTCCAAATTATATTAAAACCTATACAAGTTCTGATGTTAAAGGCGCTGAAATTTGTGGTGCATATAAGAATGTTTTAGCAATTGCAAGTGGAGTTTGCGATGGTTTAAATTTAGGCAATAATGCAAGAGCTTCTTTAGTTTCAAGAGGTTTAGTGGAAATGCACCGCTTTGGACAATTTTTTAATGCTAAAGAAGAAACATTTTTAGGGCTTAGTGGGGCTGGAGATTTATTTTTAACAGCTTCAAGTAACTTATCAAGAAATTATAGAGTAGGTTTGAGTTTGGCTAGTGACAAAAATATAAAAGATATTTTAATGGAACTTGGCGAGGTAGCTGAAGGAGTGCAAACTGCTTATGCTATACATTCTTTATCGAAACAATTTCAAATTTATACCCCGATTGTTAACGAAGTAGTCTTAATGCTAGAGGGTAAGAATGCTTGGGAATCTTTGAAAGATTTGATGTCATCAAAGGAGGAAATATCATGATCATCAAAAATGCAAAAATTTATGGCGAGCAAAAGCTTGATCTTAAAATAGAAGATGGAAAAATTACTCAAATTGCTAATGATTTAAATGATGATGAGTATATTGTTGATATAGAAGGTAAAACTTTACTTCCTTCGTTTATTGATTTAAATGTTAGTTTGCTTGATAATGAATTTAGTATAGATAAATTATATGATCTTGAAAAAGCATGCTTAAAAGGTGGGGTAGGGACTATTGTTTTAAAAGATAGTTTAGAAGCTAACACTCAAGGCTATGCGCTTTATTTTGATAAATTAAAATCTTTAGATATTAATGTTTTACCTACTATTAATGTATTAGATAAAACAGAAAAATTAAAAAATATTGCTACCTTAATTGATATGGGTGCAAAAGGCTTAGAGCTTTCAAGTACTTTGGGTGCAAATTATTTAAGACAATGTATGCAATATGCCAATATGAAATCAACCCCTGTATTTTTAAAGTGTTTTGATGAGAGTTTTGATGATCATGGAGTGATGAACGATGGACAAATAAGTTTTGAATTAGGACTTATAGGAATTAGTAATATAGCTGAAACTAGTGAAGTGGCAAAAATGAAAGAACTAGTGAAATTTTATAAAAACAAAGCTTGTTTTAGCTCTTTAGCAATTGCAAGATCGTTTGAATTATTGCATGATCAATATAGTGAAATTTCAATCCATCATTTAATCAAAGATGAAAGTACTTGTGAAAATTTTAACACTCAAGCAAAAATTTTACCTCCATTAAAAACAAAAGATGAAGTAACAAATCTTAAAAAGTTGCTTCAAGATAAGAAAATTACTTTCTTAAGTTCTTTGCATGCTCCTAACACTAAAAAAGATTTGGCTTTTGATGAAGCAGGTTTTGGAGTTAATGCCATAGCTATATATATGAGTTTATGTTTTACATATTTAGTAAAAGAAGGTATCTTAACTTGGAAAGAATTATGTGATTTTACAAGCTATAATCAAGCGCAATTTTTGGGATTAAATAAAGGTAAAATAGAACTTGGTTTTGATGCTGATTTAGTTGTATTTGATGAAAAACTTTCTTTTAATGGAGAAGGTTTATATGCAAATGATATCTTGCAAGGTAAGGTAGAAAAAAGTTTTATAGCAGGAAAAGTTTTTAGCCTTTAAGCTAAAAACTTTTATTTATCTTGCATAGCTTGAGCTACTTGAGCTGAACTATTTCTAATTTTTTCCATACATTCTCTAGCTTCTTTGGCTAAATCCACGCTTTGATTTACGCCACTTAAGCCATCTTTAATGCTTTGTACAACTTCAGCTGTTACATTTCTGATAGAATTAATGGTAGTAGTGATTTCATTTACTGAATGTCCAGTTCTTTCAGCTAGATTTCTAACTTCATCAGCAACAACAGCAAAACCTCTACCATGCTCACCTGCACGCGCTGCCTCAATAGCCGCATTTAGAGCTAAAAGATTGGTTTGATCGGCTATATCGCTAATGGTTTGAATAATATTTTTAATTTCTTCTGATTGCTCATTTAATGATGATACGAGATTGCTACTATTGTTCATCATATCAGCAATGCCTTGAATATTTTGAACCGTATTTTCTATAACACTATCGCCCTCTTGAGTGAGATTGTCATTTTGTTCAGCTAATTCACTAATGAGCTTTAATTTTTCCTCATCTCTTACAACTTGTTCGGTAATATCTGTTGCAAATTTAATAACTTTGTAAATTTCTCCATCATCATTTTTGATAGGATTATAACTTGCTTCTAAATGGATTAGTTTGTTGTTTTTACCAAAGCGTATGAATTTTCCTGATTGAAATTTACCACTTCTTAGCTCTTCCCAAAAAATTGTATATTCTTTGGAATTCCTAAATTTTTCCTCGCAGAACATACTATGGTGTTTTCCTTTGATTTCACTTAGTGAATAACCCATGGTTTGAGTGAAGTTTTCATTAGCATTTAAAATCTCTCCATAAGGATTAAATTCAATAATAGCCATAGAACGATTAGCAGCATCTATGGTGTTTTTTAGATCAAGCATTTCATAGTTTCTTTGAGTAATGTCATTTGCAAATTTAATAACCTTATACACTTCATTGTTTTGGTTTAAAATAGGAAGATAATTGGCTTCAAGATAAATATCTTTCCCGCCTTTTGCAATGCGTCTAAAAAGTCCATTTCTTGATATACCACTTTTTAAATCTCTCCAAAAATCAACATAGCGTTGTGACTTTACAACCTCTGGTAAACAAAACATACTATGGTGTTTACCTTTGATTTCATTTAAAGAGTAATTCATAGTTTTTAGAAAATTTTCATTAGCATTAATAATAGTTCCATCTGTTTGAAATTCTATCATGGCCATAGTTTTGCTAATAGCATTAAGTATATCTTGAAAAGCTTGATTAGATTGCTCTAATTGAGTAATTTGTTCATTAATTTTTTTCTTGTTGATAAACATAAAACCCCTTTATAAAATAATTCGGAATTATATAGTGCTTTTTAAAATAAATAATTTGTTTATATTAGCTTTTTGTTAAATTATAAAATTTTTCTTGGAGAGAATTTCTTATTTCATCGTTAATTTTCTCATTGTCATTTAGATATTGTTTGTTAAGTTCTTCAAGCTCTTTTAAAAATCCAAAAAGTGTTTCTTCCCACAAAGCATTATTTCTTTTACTTAAATTCATTGTTTGGATATGATTAAGTTTTCTACTCATATTGCTTAAATTCTCTAAAAATTCATCTTTATAATTTTCATCTTGGAGTGTAAAGGTATTTTGCAAAAGATTATTTTTTATATTTCTTATCTCTTCGTTAATTAGATCACAAAATTCAGGATAAATATCATTTTTAATAGGTTCAAGTAAGGCTTGTTCATCTAGTTTTAGAGTATATTTTTTTATGGCAAAAAAAAGAATTAAAAAAGCTATTGCACTGACTAAAATATAGAAAGTCATTTTGTTTTGATAATCCTTAAAAAATAAAAATGGTGCGGTTAGCGAGATTTGAACTCGCACACGCTGAGCGCACCACCCCCTCAAGATGGCGTGTCTACCAATTCCACCATAACCGCATAAGCCCCACAAGAGGGCTTTGAAAATTTTAAGCTGCTACTAATGCTTGGAATGGATTAGCATAAAGAGCGATAAGAGCAATAACAAGCGCATAAATAACTTGAGCTTCAATCATCGCTAAAGCAATAAACATAGTAGTCATTAATTTACCACCAAGACCAGGGTTTCTAGCAGTACCCGCTATAGTTGCTGCTGCAGTATTACCCATACCGATAGCTCCACCTAAAGCTGCAACACCAAGTCCTAAACCTGCTGCTAAGATAGAAAAAGAAGCTAACCATTGATTCATAGAGCCTTCAGCTGCAAATGCAAAACCGCTTAAAGCTAGCATTAAAAATACGATTTTTTTCATAGTTTTTCCTTGTAAAAATTTAAATCCTTTCGGCTTGCGTATCCCTACTCGTGATTTATAAAAGCGAAATTATATACAAATATAACTTTAAAATTATTGAAATTTAAATTAATATTATATATTTTAAAATAAATTAAAGTTTTTTTTAGCTACATTAAAAATTTTTATAGTTTTATAAATTTAAGGTTATCTTTATGAATGAAAAATTTTCTAAAATAGGCTTTGTATTAGCGGTAGCAGGTTCAGCTGTTGGACTTGGAAATGCTTGGAAATTTCCAACTTTGGTAGGACAAAATGGAGGCTCAGCCTTTGTACTTTTATATTTGCTTTTGACTTTGGGAGTAGGGTTTGTGATATTTTTGGCTGAACTTAGCATAGGAAAACTTAGTGAAAAAGATCCTGTAAATGCCTATTATACTTTAGCTCCAAAACATAAAAGAGCTTGGTCTATAGTTGGTTTTTCTTTAATAGGTGCTATTTTGATTGTTTCTTTTTATAGCGTGATAATAGGATGGATTGTTAAGTATGCTTATTTTGGGTTTTTTCCTTTACCAAAAAGCATAGAAGAAAGTGGCGCTATTTTTGGAAATTTACTTTCTAATGATGTTTTATCTCAATTTATATGTTTTACTTTTGTGTTTATAGTAATTTTTTATGTAGTATCAAAAGGTGTTAAAAGTGGTATAGAAAAACTCAATGTTTGGATGATGCCAAGCTTATTTATACTACTTATTTTAATGCTTGGATATTCTTTTAGTATGGATGGTTTTTCTAAAGCAAGTGAGTTTTTATTTTCTCCGGACTTTTCTAAGCTTAGTGTAGGAGCATTTTTAAGTGCATTGGGACTTGCTTGTTTTTCTTTATCTATTGGAGTGGGTTCAATTATAACTTATTCTGCAAGTTTATCTGATAAAACAAATTTTATTACAAGCACTATTAACATTATCATTATTAATATTATTATTGGTATTATGATGGGACTTATTGTATTTACTTTCATATTTGAATTTAATGGAGATCCAGCTCAACAAGGTCCAGGTTTGATTTTTGTATCTTTGATGAGTTTGTTTTCAAATATTGACCCAATTGGCTTTTTACCTTTGGGAAATATTTTAGCTGTGGCTTTTTTTATAGCTTTGTTTTTTGCAGGGATTACTTCAGCAGTTTCCATGATAGAACCTTTAACCTTTTATTTAATCAATTCTTATAATTTTACAAGAAAAAAAGCTTTGATTTTTATAGCTTTCATTGTGTATTTTTTGGGAAGTTTGTGTATTTTATCAGGAATTGAGTGGAGTAAAGATTCTTTAGAATTTTTTGGAAAAAGTTTTTTTGATATATTAGATTTTATTGCTTCAAATTTAATGATGCCTTTAGGTGGATTATTTGGTGCAATCTTTGTAGGTTTTGTGCTTAAAAAAGAAGCTTTACAAACTTTATTTTATCCTTATATGAGGGGTAAATACTTTGAGTGTTGGTATTTTTTTGTAAGATATATCTCGCCTTTAGCTGTGATTTTAATCATGGCAAAACAATTATTTTTTTAAGGTTAAAAGATGAATGAAAAATTTTCTAAAATAGGCTTTGTATTAGCGGTAGCAGGTTCAGCTGTTGGACTTGGAAATGCTTGGAAATTTCCAACTTTAGTGGGTAACAATGGCGGTTCAGCTTTTGTGGTGGTATATTTACTTTTAACCTTGGGTGTGGCTTTTGTGATATTTTTAGCCGAACTTAGTATAGGAAAACTTAGTGAAAAAGATCCTGTAAATGCTTATCATACTTTAGCGCCAAAAAATAAAAGAGCATGGTCACTCGCAGGATTTTTTATGCTTGGTGCTATTATTCTAGTGTCTTTTTATAGTGTTGTTATAGGTTGGATAGCAAAATATGCTTATTTTGGGTTTTTTGAATTACCTAAAGATACAAATGAAGCAGGCGCTATTTTTGGAAATTTACTTTCTAATGATGTTTTATCTCAATTTATATGTTTTACTTTTGTGTTTATAGTAATTTTTTATGTAGTATCAAAAGGTGTTAAAAGTGGTATAGAAAAACTCAATGTTTGGATGATGCCAAGCTTATTTATACTACTTATTTTAATGCTTGGATATTCTTTTAGTATGGATGGTTTTTCTAAAGCAAGTGAGTTTTTATTTGTACCTGATTTTTCAAAATTAAGTGTTAATTCTATATTAGACGCACTAGGGCTTGCATTTTTTAGTATGTCTTTGGGTGTATGTGTGATTTTAACTTATGCAGCAAGCTTGCCTGATAAAACAAATTTTATAAGCAGTGCTTTAAATATTATCATTATTAATACTATCATTGGTTTGATGATGGGACTTATTGTATTTACTTTTATATTTGAATTCGGAGCCGATCCTACTCAACAAGGTCCAGGACTTATATTTATATCATTAACAACGCTTTTTGCAAAGTTAGGGTTTTTAGGAAATGTTTTAGCTATAGCCTTTTTTATAGCTTTATTTTTTGCAGGGATTACTTCGGCTATTTCTATGATAGAACCTTTTACTTTTTATCTTATAAATCGTTATCAAATTTCAAGAAAAAAAGCTTTGGTTTTTGTGGGTATGATTGTTTATTTTCTTGGAAGTTTATCTATACTTTCTTTTTATCATGTAAGTGCATCAAGTTTAAATTTCTTTGGGAAAAGTTTTTTTGATATTTTAGACTTTTTCATACAAAATTTATTAATGCCAATTTCTGCTTTAATTACAGCATTTTTTGTGGGTTTTGTGCTTAAAAAAGAAGCTTTACAAACTTTATTTTACCCATTTATGCGTGGGATATATTTTGAAATTTGGTATATCTTTTTAAGATACATTTCTCCATTAGCGGTTATTTTAATTATGGCTAGACAGCTTTTTTTCTAAGGTATTAAAATGAATGATAAATTTTCTAAAATAGGTTTTGTATTAGCAGTAGCAGGTGGAGCTATAGGGCTTGGAAATGCTTGGAAATTTCCAACCTTAGTAGGCCAAAATGGTGGTTTTGCTTTTGTGCTTTTGTATTTGCTTTTGACTATTAGTATAGGATTTTGTGTATTTTTGGCTGAAATTGCTATGGGAAGATTAAGTCAGAGTGATCCTGTAAATGCTTATAAAAGCTTAGCAACTAAATATGCTCAAAAATGGAAATTTGCTGGATTTTTTATGCTCGGTGGAATTTTTGTATTATCTTTTTATCTTGTTATTATGGGTTGGGTTTTAAAATACATGATAACTTCGATTTATTATCTACCTAGTAATACTCAAGAAGCAGGAGCTTTATTTGGAAATTTAATACAAAATAGTATTTTAGAAAGTAGTTTGTATTTTTTAATTGCTTTTTTTCTTACCTTGTTTGTTGTTTCAAGAGGGGTTAAAAGCGGTATAGAAAAACTTAATGTTTGGATTATGCCAAGTTTGTTTATTATGCTTGTTTTAATGCTAGTATATTGTTTTTTTCAAGATGGTTTTAAGGAAGCTTTTGTTTATTTGTTTTACCCTGATTTTACCAAGCTTAGTTTAAATTCTGTTTTAACAGCTTTAGGTCTTGCTTTTTTTACTTTATGTTTAGGTATAGGTTGTATTACCACTTATGCAGCCTCTTTAAAAGACGATACAAATTTAATTACAAGTTCGGCCATAATTGTGCTTTTAAATATCAGTATAGGTTTGATGATGGGACTTATTGTATTTACTTTTATATTTAAATTTAATGCTAATCCTGCAGAAGGAGCTGGGCTTGTATTTATATCTTTAACAACTTTATTTTCTAATTTAGGTGCTATCTTTGGACATTTTTTAGCTTTTTATTTTTTCTTAGCTTTATTTTTTGCAGGGATTACTTCAGCAGTTTCTATGATAGAACCTTTTACTTTTTATCTTGTAAATGAATATAAAATTTCAAGAAAAAAAGCTTTGGTTTTTATAGGCTTTGTAGTCTTTCTTTTGGGAATGAGTTGTATTTTATCTTTTAGTGCTAATTATGGGACTAGCTTTAGTTTTTTTGGTTTAAGTTTTTTTGATATTTTAGATAAATTAACTTCTAATTTTATGCTCCCACTTGGAGCTATTGCAAGTGCTATTTTCGTAGGATTTTTTGTGGAAAAAATAAAAATTTACAATTTATTTTCTAAGTTTATGAGTAGAAGTATTTTTGAAGTATGGTATTTTTTACTTAGATTTCTTGCACCTATTGCGATTATTATCATTATGTTAAATCAAATTTTATAAATTTATTTTTTAAGAAAGTAGAGTTATAATTGCAAAGATGTAAAAATAAGGAAAAATTATGGCTAAAAAGTTAATTGATGTGATGGATACCACATTTAGGGATGGTTTTCAATCTGTTTATGGTGCTAGAGTTTTAATGAATGATTTTTTTCCTGCCCTAGAAGCAGCTAAAGAAGCAGATATTAAGCATTTTGAATTTGGTGGTGGAGCTAGATTCCAAAGTTTATTTTTTTATTTGAACGAAAATGCTTTTGAAATGATGGACAAATTTAGAGCCATCGTTGGAAAAGATGCAAATTTACAAACTCTTGCAAGAGGAGTTAATACCGTAGCACTTGATACAGGTAGTAAAGAAATTATCAATTTGCATGCAAAAATGTTTGCAAAACACGGCACAACTACAATAAGAAATTTTGACGCATTAAATGATGTAAATAATTTAAAATTTAGTGGAGAATGTATAGTTAAGCATGGTTTAAAACATGAAATTACTATTACTTTAATGGATTTACCTCCAAAATGTAAAGGTGCGCATGATGTACCTTTTTATGAAAGAATTTTAAAAGAAATCCTACAAGCTCAAATTCCTTTTGATAGTATTTGTTTTAAAGACGCAAGTGGAACTTCAAATCCAAATAAAATTTATGAAGTTATTAAAATGGCTAGAAAAAACTTGCCTGAAAATATGCATATAAGATTACATACGCATGAAACTGCAGGGGTAAGCATAGCATGCTATTTAGCAGCTTTAGAGGCAGGTGTTGATGGTATAGATTTAGCTGCTGCTCCTGTTAGCGGTGGTACTTCTCAACCTGATATTTTAACAATGCTTCATGCTCTAAAGGGAAGCAATTTTGATCTTGGTTTAGATGAAGAGAAAATTTTAAAATATGAAGAAGTGTTAAAAGATTGCTTAAAAGATTATTTTCTACCACCTGAAGCAACAGCGGTAAATCCTTTAATACCTTTTTCACCTATGCCAGGTGGGGCATTAACTGCTAATACACAAATGATGAGAGATAATAATATTTTAGATAAATTTCCTCAAGTTATAAAAGCTATGCAAGAAGTAGTAGAAAAAGGTGGTTATGGTACTTCTGTTACTCCTGTATCGCAGTTTTATTTCCAGCAAGCTTTTAATAATGTAATGTTTGGTCCTTGGAAAAAAATTGCAGATGGATATGGAAAAATGGTTTTAGGATATTTTGGAAAAACTCCCGTTGCTCCAGATCCTGAAGTAATTAAGCTTGCAAGTGAGCAATTAAAACTAGAACCAACTACAAAATTAGCCACAGATATTGCTGATGCTGATGAGAGCAAAAGTATAGCTTATATTAAAAACTTATTAGAAAAAGAAAATTTAGAAACAAGTGAAGAAAATATTTTTATCGTTGCAGCTTGTAAAGAAAAAGGCATAGCTTTCTTAAAAGGCGAAGCTAAGGTTAATGTTAGAAAAAATAGCAAATTAAAATCAAGTCTTATTGATGAAAATCAATTTACCGTTTCAGTTAATGGTAACAAATACCATGTAGAAGTAAGTGCAGGTTTTGATAGAGATGTTAATGTTAAAAGTGCTGTAAAAGTAAGTGCAGATAATGCAAAAGTTGCAAAAACTCAAGTAAGTGATAATGCTATTGTTGCAAGTATGAATGCAAATGTATTTAAAATTTTAGTTAAAGAAAATGATAGTGTAAAGGCAGGTCAAGTTGTAGCTGTACTTGAAGCTATGAAAATGGAAATTGAGATTAGTGCAAGTAAAGATGGAGAAATTGCAGAACTTTTAGTAAATGCTGGTGAGAGTGTAAGTGAAGGTCAAGCTTTAATGACTTATAAATAAGGAGGTAAAGATGAAAGGTTTAGAAAATTTAGGCTTAGAAAATATTGGACAAGTTTTTCACAATCTTAGTTATGATGAGCTTTTAAAGCACGAAAAAAACAATAATGAAGGTGTATGTACTAAAAATGGCACCTTTAGTGTAGATACAGGAATTTTTACTGGAAGAAGTCCTAAAGATAAATATTTTGTAAAACAAGATCCTTCGCAAAAATACATTGCTTGGGGTAAGATTAATCAGCCTATTAGTGAGAAATTATTTGAAAAGCTTTTAGCAAAAGCTAAAAAACAACTTAGTAATAGTGATATTTATATCCAAGATGCATATTGTGGAGCTTCGTTAAAAAGTCGTAAAGCTGTGCGTTTTGTAACTCAAATTGCATGGCAAGCACATTTTGTAAAAAATATGTTTATTCGTCCAAAAGAAGAAGAACTTAGTGAGTTTAAACCTGATTTTGTGGTGTATAATGCTTGCAAATGTATTAATGAAGATTATAAAAAAGATGGTTTAAATTCAGAGGTTTTTGTCATTTTTAACATAGAAAAAAATATAGCAGTAATTGGTGGAACTTGGTATGGTGGAGAGATGAAAAAAGGAATTTTTTCTATGATGAATTATTGGCTTCCACTAGAAAATAAACTTTCTATGCATTGTAGTGCTAATGTTGGAGAAAAAGGTGATGTAGCGCTTTTCTTTGGGCTTAGTGGTACAGGTAAAACTACTCTTTCAACTGATCCAAAAAGAAAATTAATAGGCGATGATGAGCATGGTTGGGATGATGAGGGTGTGTTTAATTTTGAAGGAGGTTGTTATGCAAAATGTATCAATCTTGATCCTCAAAGTGAGCCAGAAATTTATGGAGCTATAAAGCAAAATGCACTTTTAGAAAATGTAGTTTTAAAAGATGATTTAAGTGTTGATTTTAATGATGGTTCTAAAACTGAAAATACTAGAGTTTCTTATCCGATAGAGCATATTTTAAATCACGAGCCAAGCCTTAGTGCAGGTCATCCTAGTAATATCATTTTCCTTTCAGCGGATGCTTTTGGTGTTTTACCTCCGGTTAGTAAACTTAGTAAAGAACAAGCAATGTATTATTTTCTAAGTGGTTATACTGCTAAAGTAGCAGGAACTGAAAGAGGTATTACTGAGCCTGTTGCGACTTTTTCGGCTTGTTTTGGAGAAGTGTTTTTGCCATTACACCCAACTGTTTATGCAAAACTTTTGGGCGAAAAAATCAGCAAGCATAATGTGAATGTTTATTTGGTAAATACCGGTTGGAGCGGTGGAGCTTATGGTGTAGGCAAAAGAATGAGTATAAAAGCTACTAGAGCTTGCATTAATGCGATTTTAGATGGTAGCATACAAAATTGTGAGTTTGAAAACTATGATTTATTTAATCTTGCAGTTCCAAAAGAATTAGCGGGTGTAGAAAGTAAGTTGTTAAACCCTGTTAATACTTGGGAGGATAAAAAAGCTTATGAAGAAACTAAATTAAAGCTTGCAAAAATGTTTATAGAAAATTTCAAACGCTATGAAGATGTAAAAGAAGGAGCAGAATTTAAACTAGCTGGTCCTGCTATCTAAAAAGAGTTAGCTCTTTTTAGAATAAAGATTGAGGATTGATTTGGGTTTCTTTATTTTTTGGAAGCTCAAATCCACCTAACATATGAAAATGTAAATGAAAAACTTCTTGTCCGCTATTTTTTCCACAATTTGTGATTAATCTATACCCACTTTTATCAAGTCCTAAAAGAGTAGCTAGTTCTTGGATAAATTGTGTCATTTCGCTCATTAATTCAGGTCTTAATTCTTGAAAGTTTTCAAAATGTTCTTTTGGAATGATTAAAATATGAATAGGTGCTTTAGGATTGATATCATGAAAAGCTAAAAATTTTTCACTTTCTAAAACTTTATTAGCAGGGATTTTTCCTTCTACGATTAGTTCAAATACGGTTTTTTCTCTCATTTAGTAATCCTTTTTTTTGTTATTTTTTGCTAATTTTAAATAATTTTACATTAGAATGTTTAAAAAAAATTTAGTTGGAGCTAAAATTGCAAGATATGATAGAAAAAATTGCTTCTGTAAATACTTTAGCAGAGCTTGAAAATATAAAAGTAAGTGTTTTAGGAAAAAAGGGTATTTTGACTTTAGAATTTGCAAAGTTAAAAGATTTGCAAGGTGAAGAAAAAAAAGAATTTGCCAATGGTTTAAATAAAACAAGAGATGAATTTAATGAGGCTTATCAAATAAAATTAAAAGAATTAGAAGAAAAAGCTTTAAATGAAAAAATGAAACAAGATGTGCAAGATTTTAGCTTTTTTGATGAAACTTCAAATGCAGGTGCTTTGCACCCAATCATGCAAACTATGGATAAAATCATAGAATATTTTACAGCTTTAAATTTCAGTATAGAAAAAGGGCCTTTGATCGAGGATGATTTTCATAATTTTGAAGCATTGAATTTACCACAAAATCATCCTGCAAGAGATATGCAAGATACTTTTTATTTTGAAGATAAAACCTTGCTTAGATCTCAAACTTCTCCAGTTCAAATTAGAACTATGCTATCTCAAAAACCACCTATTAGAATGATAGCACCAGGTGCAGTTTTTAGAAGAGATTTTGATATTACTCATACCCCTATGTTTCATCAAGTAGAAGGACTTGTGGTAGAAGAAGGCGATAAGGTAAATTTTGCAAATTTAAAAGATATGCTAGAGCATTTTTTAAAACATATGTTTGGCGATGTAAAAGTGCGTTTTAGACCAAGCTTTTTTCCTTTTACAGAGCCATCTGCTGAAGTAGATATTTCTTGTGTGTTTTGTAAAGGTTGTGGATGTAGGGTTTGTAAGCAAACAGGATGGCTTGAAGTTTTAGGATGTGGCGTTGTTGACCCTAATGTTTATAAATTTGTTGGTTATAAAAATGTAAGTGGTTATGCTTTTGGTTTGGGTGTGGAGCGTTTTGCTATGCTTTTACATAAAATTCCTGATTTGCGTTCTATGTTTGAAGGTGATTTAAGATTATTGGAGCAATTTAGATGATTATTAGTAGAAATTGGTTAAATGAATGGATTGATTTAAGTGAAATATCAACACAAACTATAGTAAATACTTTAAATTCCATAGGATTAGAGGTTGATAGTTTCAAAAGTGTTAAAGCTCCCCAAAAAGTTGTAATAGGTAAGGTTTTAGAAAAAGTTAAACATGAAAATTCAGATAAATTGAATATTTGTAAAGTAGATGTTGGGAATGAAATCTTACAAATTGTTTGTGGTGCAAAAAATGTTGATAAAGATCAATTTGTAGCCGTATCTTTAGTAGGTGCAGTGCTTCCTAGCGGACTTGAGATAAAACCTGCCAAACTTAGAGGGGTTGAATCTATGGGTATGATTTGCTCTTCTAGTGAGCTTGGTTTTGGAAAAAGTAATGAAGGCATTATGGTTTTAGATGAAAGTATGGGAGAGTTAGTTTTAGGAAAAGCTCTTAATGAATATGATTTGTTTAATGATGAATTAATTGAAATAGAACTTACTCCAAATCGCGGGGATTGCTTGAGTTTATATGGTGTTGCTAGAGATTTAAGTGCAGCACTTGATTTAAATTTAAAAGAATTAAACCCTTTAAAAGAAAGTGAAAATAGCGTAGGTATAGGAAGAATACTAAGTGTTAAAAATCAAAGTGATGTTGAAGGATTTTTTGCTTATAAGGCACTAGAGATTAAAGAAGAATTTAAGTTAAATATCACGATACAAATTCGTCTTGCTTTGATTGAAGCATATAAAAATAACAACATAGAAAATCTTTTAACTTATGCAACTCATGCAAGTGGAGTGATTTTTTGTGCTTATGATTTTCATAAGCTTTGTCAAGATTGTCAAATTGATGAAAAGATTGTTTTAGAGATTAAAACTCAAGAGCATGGAGAGTATGGGGTTTATTATAAAGATGAGTTGATTGCTTTAGCAGGTATAGAGCAAGAAGATAAATTTAAAATTAATGATGAGAGTAAAATCATCATTATAGAAGCAAACTATACTCATCCTCAAACTATAGCAAATGCAATAGCCTTTTATAAAAAGAAAAATGATACTATATATCGTTCTTTAAGAGGCAGTGAGCCTAAGCTTTCTTTGGGAATGGAGTATTTATTTAATGAGTGCTTAAAAATTAGTGCAATGAGTGTTTTTTCAGGAAGCCAACAAGTTTTTAAAGAAAATGA
This sequence comes from Campylobacter sp. CNRCH_2007_0968H, assembly GCF_025773245.1. Lineage (NCBI taxonomy): Bacteria > Pseudomonadati > Campylobacterota > Epsilonproteobacteria > Campylobacterales > Campylobacteraceae > Campylobacter > Campylobacter sp. CNRCH_2007_0968H. The sequence goes on from NZ_JAKMTQ010000009.1 coordinate 41,935, forward strand.
AGCAAATATTATTGGGATTTTTGGTGCAGAGGTTGATAAAATCATTGGTATGCCTATAGATAAAAATAATTTAGTCAAAATTCTTAGAAAACTAGGCTTTGAAATAAGTGTGGTAAATGATGAACAATTTAATATTAAAATTCCACTTCACCGTAGTGATATAGTAAATATAGCTGATATTAGTGAAGAAATAGTAAGAATTATCGGTATTGATAATATCCCATCAAAAGCTTTAGAATTTAGAGAAAAAAATCGCTTAAATCAAGTATATTTTGATTATCAAGAGCTTAAAAATTTAAGATTAAAAGCAAGTAATAATGGATATTTTGAAAGTGTGCATTATGTTTTGGATAATGAAGAAGAATTAAGTCAGCTAGGATTTAAATGTATTAAAAACAAACTCATTAATCCTATTACTAACGAACTTAATACTTTAAGAAGTACTTTAATAAATCATCTTTTAAATGCAGTAAGCTTTAATCTAAGAAATTCAAAAAAGAAAATCAAGCTTTTTGAGTGTGGTAGTGTTTTTGATGAGTTTTCAAACGAGCATGCTAAATTTGCGATGATCTTTAGTGGTTACAAAGAAGAAGCTAAAATCACAAATAAGGCCAAACCTGTTTTGGTAGATTTTTATACCTTTTTAGCAGAATTAAAAAGCATTATAGGTGAGTTTAGTTTACAAAAATCAGAATATGCATTTTTAAGCCCATATGAACAAGCAAATGTATATAAAAATGGCAAGCGTATAGGTTTTGTAGGTAGAGTACATTTAAGTATAGAAAATGAAAGGGATTTGGTTAAAACTTATATTTGTGAGCTTGATTTGGAAGGCTTAAAACAAGACTTTAAAACCGCTAAAGCATATTCTAAATTTCCATCTATGAGCAGGGATTTAAGTATAGTAATACCTAAGGGTTTTGAATATGAAAAAATCAAACACACTATTGCTAAATTAAATATCGAAAGATTAGAAAGCTTTAGAGTGGTAGATTTATATACAGATGAAAATTTAGGCGATTTTTATAGCTTGACTATTAATTTGGTATTTAGAGATTTTGAAAAAACTTTAGAAGATAATATTATCCTTGAATATATTGATAAAATCATCAAAGCTTTAGATGATGAGCATGGTTTAAAACTTCGATGAAGATAAGTCCTATTGATTCTTTTAAAGTAGAGCTTGAAGATATAGCTTCTGATAAGTCTATATCTCATCGCTTTGCTATTTTTTCTTTGCTTACTCAAGGAACTTGTAAGATTAAAAATTATCTAAAAGCACAAGACACTTTACATACTTTAGCAATCATTCAAGCTTTAGGAGCTGAAGTTGAAGAAATTGATGGATTAATTTATATTAAAGCTCCAAAATATATAAAATCTCCAAATTGCGTTTTAGATTGTGGAAATTCAGGTACAGCTATGAGACTTTTAATAGGTTTTTTAAGTGCTATTGAAGATGAATTTTTTGTTCTTAGTGGAGATTGTTATTTAAATGCTAGGCCAATGAAGCGAGTGAGTGGGCCTTTGATGAGTTTAGGAGCTAAGATTTTTGGAAGAGCTAATGCAAATTTAGCGCCTATTTGCATACAAGGGGCTAAGTTAGATGGTTTTGACTTTAGTAGTAATATTGCTTCAGCTCAAGTAAAATCAGCTTTAATTTTAGCAGCTTTATTTGCCAAAAAAGAAAGTTATTTTAAAGAAGTTGAGCTTTCAAGAGATCATAGTGAGATTATGCTTAATAAAATGGGAGCTTGCATTGAGTATTTAAATGAGGATAAAACTTTTATCAAAATCAATCCTTTAAAAGAAAAATTAAAAGCATTTGAAGTATGTGTACCAAATGATCCATCATCAGCCTTTTACTTTGCCTTAGCTGCTTGTATTTTACCTCATTCAAAAGTAGTCTTAAAAAATGTTTTGTTAAATAAAACACGCATTGAAGCCTTTAAAATTTTAGAAAAAATGGGTGCAAAGATCACTTATAATATTACTAATGAAGATTTTGAAAGTATTGGAGAAATTTGTGTTGAAAGTACGCCTTTAAAGGCGGTAAATGTGAGTGAAAATATCGCATGGTTGATTGATGAAATTCCAGCTTTGGCTATAGCTTTTGCTTGTGCAAAAGGAAAAAGCATTATAAAAAATGCTAAAGAATTGCGCGTAAAAGAAAGTGATAGAATCAAATCAATTGTATTAAATTTGCAAAAATGTGGCATAAAAGTAAAAGAATTTGAAGATGGCTTTGAAGTAGAAGGCGGCGAAGTTAAAAATGCTAAAATAGAAAGCTTTGGAGATCATAGAATTGCGATGAGTTTTTTAATTTTAGGTTTAAGATGTGGAATGGAAGTAGATGATAGTGAATGCATCAAAACTTCTTTTCCAAATTTTATTGAGATTTTAAAGCAAATAGGAGCTAAGATTGGAGATTGAATTAGCAAAAAGTTATGGATTTTGTTTTGGAGTAAAAAGAGCTATTAAAAAAGCCGAGCAGATTAAAGATGCAGCTACTATAGGACCTTTAATTCATAATAATGAAGAAATCACAAGACTTTGGAAAAATTATAATGTTAAAACATTAAATGATATCAATGAATTAAACGCAGAAAAAAAAGCCATTATTAGAACCCATGGTATTACAAAGCAAGATTTAGAAAAATTAAAGCAAAAAGATATAGAAATTTTTGATGCTACATGTCCTTTTGTGACTAAACCTCAAAAAATTTGTGAACAAATGAGCAATGAAGGTTATGAAGTTGTTATTTTTGGGGATGAAAATCATCCTGAAGTAAAAGGGGTTAGAAGTTATGTAAGTACTAAAGCTTATGTAGTGCTTGATGAAAAAGAATTGCTTGATATTAAATTGCCTTCTAAAATTGCAGTAGTATCACAAACTACAAAAAAGATAGAAAAATTTATGGAAATTGTAAATTTTTTAATGCTTAGGGTTAAGGAAGTGCGTGTTTTTAATACAATATGTGATGCGACTTTTAAAAATCAAGAAGCAATCAATGAACTTGCTAAAAAAAGTGATGTAATGATAATAGTTGGAGGGAAGAACTCAGCCAATACTAAACAGCTTTTTTTGATAGCAAAAAACTATTGTGAAGATAGTTATTTAATCGAAAATGAAAAAGAAATTCAGAAAGAATGGTTTAGCGGTAAAGAAAAATGTGGCATTAGTGCGGGTGCTTCTACACCTGATTGGGTGATTGATTTGGTTTTGGAAAAAATCAAAGAATACGCCAAAATTAACTAAGTTTAAAGAAAACAATACTATAATCAACAATTAAAATTTAAAACAAAGGACCACAATGAGCGAGGTGAACAAAAAAGTTCAAAACAGACTAGAGGATATTATCATAGAAGAAGATTTTGAGCAAATGCTTGAAGAATCTTTTAAGTCTGATGAGGAGGCAACTACACAAGGTATAATTGTCGCGATTAAATGCGATGAGGTATTTGTAAATGTAGGACAAAAATCAGAAGGTATTTTAGTAGCAGAAGAAATTCAAAACGAAAAAGGCGAATTTATCTTCAAGGAAGGTGATACATTAGAAGTTGCTATAGTAGGTTCTCGCGGTGGCAGATCTTTACTTTCTCATAAAAAAGCTTTAAGAAAACAAAAAGTTAAAGAATTTATTAACAATTATAAAGATGATGAAAGTATATTTGATGTAAAAATCATTGGTAAAAATAGAGGTGGCTTTGTAGCTGTGGATGAAAATGGAGTGGAGTTTTTCCTACCAAAATCACAAAGCAGTTTTAAAGATTCAAATAATATTATCAATAAAACTTTTAAAGTTAAAATTATAAAAATAGATAAAGAAGCTCAGAGTATAGTAGTTTCTAGAAAAAAAATAGTAGATGAGGAAAGAAAAAAACGCAAAGAAATTATTTCAAATGTATTAAATCAAGAAGAAATTATAGAAGGTGTTGTTAAAAAAATCACTACTTACGGTATGTTTGTTGATGTAGGTGGTGTTGATGGTTTAGTTCATTATAGCGAAATTTCTTATAAAGGACCAGTAAATCCTAGTTCGTTGTATAATGAAGGTGATAAAGTTCCTGTAAAAGTGATTAAATATGATAAAGATAAAAAACATCTTTCTTTATCTATAAAACTTGCCATGCCTGATCCTTGGGATGAAATTAAAGATGGTTTAGAAGTTGGTGATACTATTAAAGTTACGGTTTCAAATATAGAACCATATGGTGCTTTTGTAGATTTAGGAAATGATATAGAAGGATTTTTACATATAAGTGAAATTTCTTGGGATAAAAATGCTAAAAATCCAAAAGATTATATTAACGAAGGTCAAGAGCTTGATGTGGAAGTGATTGAAATTAATGCTAAAGAAAGAAGACTTAGAGTTTCTTTAAAAAATTTATTAGCAAAACCTTTTGATGAGTTTTTAAAATCATATAAAGTAGGTGATGTGCTAAAAGGCAGTGTTACTTCCGTGACTAATTTTGGTGCCTTTATAAAAATTGCTAATTTAGAAGGTTTGTTGCATAATGAAGATGCTTCTTGGAATAGAAGTGATAAATGTAAAGATATGTATAAAGTTGGTGATGTTGTAGAAGTTAAAATCATTAAACTAGATAAAGAAAATCAAAAAATTTCTTTAAGTACTAAAGAATTACAAAAAAGTCCTGTTCAAGTTTATGCTCAAAAACACCAAGTAAATGATGTTATTTCTGGTAAAATTAGAGATATTAAAGATTTTGGAGTTTTTGTAGAGCTTGAAGAAGGCGTTGATGCGCTTATTCATAAAGAGGATTTAGGTAATATTGATTTTTCAAGTTTAAAAGTAGGTGATACAATAGAAGCTTTGATTGTTTTCATTGATGAAAAGAAAAATAGAATTCGTTTAAGCGTAAAAAGCCTTGCAAGAATGAAAGAAAGAGAAGCGTTAAATGAAATCAATGATAATGACAAAGTAACTTTAGGTGATATTATCAAAGATCAACTTTTATAATAAAAAATGAAAAAATATACCCTTTATGGTATTTTAGGTTTTTTAAGCCTAATTTTATTTATTGCTTTTATTTTTATGGTGAGATATGTAGATATTGGGAATTTACCTATCTCACAAAATGTTAAATATTCTTTTGATGAAATAAAAAAAGAGTTACCACAAACTTGGCAAGATAAACTTTCAAATATTAAAATCAATGATTTTTCTCCAGCAGCAAATGAATTTTATATGAGTTTTAATATGGATGATTCTGTAGTAAAGCCAAAACAAAAATTTTATATGCTCGATGTAAATAAAAATGATGTTTATTCTATGTTTTGTTTAAAGCAAACTCTGCATTCTTTTTTTATCAAATACACTTTAACACAGAGTAAAGATGAAGTGGCAATTTATTTAGATACAAATAATGAAAAAGTATTAAATACACTGATCGACAAATTAAAAATTTACAACATAAATGCAAAATTAAAGGAGGTTTGGTTATGAAAAAAATTATTGTATGTGATGCGATATTAGACAAAGGCGTAGAACTTTTAAGAAAAGCTGATGATGTTGAGCTTATCGAAGCAGCACATTTACCTAAAGATGAACTTTTAACAAAATTAAATGATGTAGATGTTGCTATTACTAGAAGTTCAACGGATGTGGATTTGAAATTTATTAATGCATGTTCTAATTTAAAAGCTTTAGTTAGAGCAGGCGTTGGGGTTGATAATGTTGATATAGATGAATGCTCTAAAAAAGGCATTATAGTAATGAATGTACCAACGGCTAATACCATAGCAGCAGTTGAGCTTACTATGAATCATTTATTATGCTCTGCAAGATCTTTTGTAAATGCTCATAATTTTTTAAAAATACAAAGAAAATGGGAAAGAGAAAAGTGGTATGGTGTTGAACTTATGAATAAAACTTTAGGAGTTATAGGTTTTGGTAATATAGGTTCAAGAGTGGCTGTACGTGCAAAAGCTTTTGGTATGAAAGTTATAGCTTATGATCCTTATGTGGTAGCTTCTAAAATGACTGATTTGGGTATAGAGTGTGTGAATTCTTTAGATACAATTTTAACTCAAAGTGATTTTATTACTATACATACGCCAAAAACAAAAGAAACAACAGATATGATTTCTTTTGAAGAAATTTCTAAAATGAAAGATGGGGTAAGATTGATAAATTGTGCCAGAGGTGGTCTTTATAATGAAGATGCATTGTGTGAAGGTTTAAAAAGTGGTAAAATAGCTTGGCTTGGTATCGATGTGTTTAATAAAGAACCAGCAACTAATCATCCATTTTTAGACTTTGAAAATGTTTCTGTTACTTCTCATCTTGGTGCAAACACTTTAGAAAGTCAAGAAAATATCGCTATCCAAGCATGCGAGCAAGCTTTAAATGCTGCAAGAGGAATTTCTTATCCTAATGCTTTAAATTTACCGATTAAAACTGAAGATTTACCAAGTTTTGTAGCACCTTATATTGAGCTTATTTCCAAAATGGGCTTTTTGGCTGCTCAGCTTGATAAAACTCCTATTAAGGCTATTAAACTTGAGAGTGAAGGACAAATTAGCGAGTATAATGAGTCTTTATTAACTTTTGCAACAGTGAGTGTTTTAAGAGGTATTTTAGGTGAGAATATTAATTATATTAACGCACATTTTGTAGCTAAAGATAAGGGCGTAGAACTTTCTTCTTGTATTCTACCAAGTAGTGGTTATAGTAATAAAATCACTATAAAAGTAATTACAGATAATTCTAACCTTTCTATTTCAGGAACTATTTTTGGTGAAAATGAACAAAGAATAGTAGAATTAAATGGTTTTGATGTAGATTTTAAACCAAAAGGGAAAATGATAATTTTAAATAACAATGACATACCAGGAGTTATTGCTAATGTTAGCGGAATTTTAGCCAAAAATAATGTCAATATAGCTGATTTTAGACTTGGTAGAAATGGCTTTGGAAAAGCTTTGGCTGTAATTTTGCTTGATACAAAAATTTCAAAAGCTTTGCTTGAGGAATTAAGAGCTATTGATGCTTGTATTTTTGCAGAATATGCAGAAATTTAAGGCTTTTTATAAGCCTTAATTGTTACAATTATTTTTTAATTTTAAAATTAAGGAAAATATATGGCTTCTTATGGAATGGGAGATTTAAAAAAAGGTTTAAAAATAGAAATTGATGGTATTCCTTTTAAAATCGTAGAATATCAACATGTAAAACCAGGAAAAGGTCCTGCTTTTGTTCGTATTAAAATTAAATCTTTTATCGATGGTAAGGTTTTGGAAAAAACTTTCCATGCAGGGGATAAATGTGAATCTCCAAATTTAGAAGAAAAACAAATGCAATATCTATACGATGATGGTGAAAATTGTCAATTTATGGATACCCAAACTTATGAGCAAGTTGCAATTAGCGATGAAGATGTGGGTGAAGCTAAAAAATGGATGCTTGATGGAACCATGGTAGATGTTTTATTTCACAATGGAAAAGCAATTGGTGTGGAAGTACCTCAAGTAATGGAACTTAAAATTATTGAAACGGCACCAAATTTTAAAGGCGATACTCAAGGCTCAAACAAAAAACCAGCTACTTTAGAAACAGGTGCAGTAGTGCAAATTCCTTTCCATGTATTAGAAGGGGAAGTAATCCGCGTTGATACTGTGCGTGGAGAGTATATAGAAAGAGCAAATAAATAATCCCTTATTTAAGGGATTATAAAGTTCTTAATTTATTAATTTCATCTCTAAGCATTGCCGCTTTCTCAAACTCAAGATTTTTAGCTGCTTCTAGCATTTGTTTTCTTAATTCTTTTACTATTTTAGCGCGTTCTTTCGCAGGCATTTTTTCAAGTTCTTTGCCTTTACGATAAATTTCTCCTTGTTCAAGCTCATGTTTTAAACTTTCTTCTATGTTTCTTTTTACTGAGGTTGGTGTGATGTTGTGCTTTTTATTATAAGCTTCTTGTAGGGTTCTTCTTTCATTGGTAGTATCGATAGCTTCTTGCATAGATTTTGTGATTTTTTTAGCAAAAAGCAATACTTTTCCATTGACATTTCTAGCCGCGCGTCCCATCGTTTGAATGAGTGCAGTGGTGCTTCTTAAAAAGCCTTCCTTGTCTGCATCCATAATCGCTATAAGGGAAACTTCAGGTAAATCAAGTCCTTCTCTTAAAAGATTAATCCCGATTAAAATATCAAAAGCACCACTTCTTAAGCCACGGATGATTTCATTGCGCTCAATTGCATCAATTTCTGAGTGCATGTATTTTACTTTTAAGCCAAGTTCCAAGTAGTATTTACTAAGCTCTTCAGCCATTTTTTTAGTTAAAACGGTTATTAAAACTCTTTCATTACGCTCTATAACTTTTTTAGCTTCATCGTATAAAATTTCTACTTGATTTTCACTATCTTTGATTTCTATTTTAGGATCTAAAAGCCCTGTTGGACGCATGATTTGATAAAAAATATTTTCTTTGCTTAATTCTAGTTCTAAAGGTGCAGGTGTGGCTGAAACAAATAAAAATTTACAATTTTTATTAATAAATTCATCAAACATCAAAGGTCTATTATCTAAGGCACTTGGCAAGCGAAAACCATAATCAACCAAAGTTTGCTTTCTGCTTCTATCCCCTGCAAACATTCCGCGAAATTGTGGTAAAGATACATGAGATTCATCTACAATGACTAAAAAATCTTGATTTTTAATAGCAAAATAATCAAAAAGCGTATAAGGTGTATCGCCACTCTTAAGCCCTGTTAAATGCAAGGCATAATTTTCAACTCCTTTGCACATGCCAGTACTTTGAAGCATTTCAAGGTCAAATTCTACCCTTTGTTTTAGTCTTTGTGCTTCTACGAGTTTATTTTCATTTTCAAAATAAGCAAGGCGTTTATTTAATTCAGCTTTTATACCTTTTATAGCCTCTTTAAGTCTAGCTTCACCTACGCTAAATTGACTAGTTGGATAAAGTATAAATTTTTTTAAGTCTTTACCTTTTTTATTTTCTAAGATATTATAATGATACATCGCCTCAAGTTCATCGCCAAAAAATTCAAGTCTAATAGCTTCATCCTCATAATAAGCCGGATATATATCTACTATATCTCCATTGACTCTAAAATCAGCTCTGTCAAAGAAATTATCATTGCGTTTATAACCCATATCTACAAGTTTTTTTAAAAGTTCTTTTTGATTTATTTGCATATTAAGCTCTAAAATCAAAACCATACCCACATACTCACTTGGATTTCCCAAACCATAATTTGCTGAAACACTAGCTATGCAAATAACATCATCATAACTTAAAAGCGAAGCACTTGCGCTTAGTCTTAATCTTTCTAAGTCTTCATTAGTAGAGCTGTCTTTTTCTATAAAAACATCGGTTCTTGGTATATAAGCCTCGGGTTGATAATAATCATAATAGCTTATAAAATACTCCACATGATTATTTGCAAAAAAGCCTTTAAATTCACTATAAAGTTGCGCGCATAAGCTTTTATTGTGGCTCATGATAAGAGTAGGCATATTTAAGTTTTTAATGATATTTGCCATAGTGAAAGTTTTTCCACTACCTGTAACACCTAGCAAGGTTTGGTATTTATTGCCTGCTTTAATGCTTTTTACTATACCATCAATAGCTTGCTTTTGATCAGGGCTTGGCTTAAATTCGCTAGTAAGTTCAAACATAATTTTTCCTAACTTGTATTTTTACTAATTTTACACAAAATTTTTTCTAAAAATTTAAATTTTAAAACAAAAAGCTATGCAAAATTAAATTTTTTTTTGTTACAATATGTGTTTAAAATACTCTAAAATATAAAATCAATAAAGGCAAAAAATTATGTATGATGAAAGAATAATCAACACAATGACAGATAAAGTAAATGAGCTTTTGGCTAAATATAATGAAGTATGTGAAATAAATGAAAATTTAAGAAATGAATTAGTGAGCGTAAAAGCACAAAATGAAGCTAAAAACAATCAAATTGCGCGTTTGGAAGAAGAGCTTAAAAATAAAAATATTGAAAGTGAAGATGTGATCAAAAAAATAGAGGCAGTTCTTGGCAAACAATAATCAAAGAAAAGTTACAATCAATGTCTATGCGAAAGACTTTGTTGTAACATGCAGTAATGAATTTGCAAATCATCTTGAAGATGAAATTGCTTTAATTTCTGGAGGCACAGGTAAGATAGAACTTGCAAATTTCATTAATGCTTTTGTAAAACTTAGCTATGAAAATTATATCTTAAAAAAAGAACTCAACAAACTTATAAACACTATCGATGAAGAAATACAATAAATGCAAGTAAAAAAAGCTTTTACTTTAGTAGAGCTTATTTTTTGTATGATGATTATTGCTATTCTTAGCACAATTGCTTATCCGTATTTTTCTTTTGGAAAAAATGATGCTAAACTTATCCAAGTAAAAAGTGAGGTAGAGCTCATCAATGCTTCTTTGGCTTTACTCAAAAATCAGTTTTTATTTAAAAAAAGTAAGGATTTTCCAGCCATTTTAGATGAAGCTTTGATAAATAGTGAAAATCAAAAATTATTTTTTTGTGATAGTTTGCAAAATTACAAAAAAACAAATCATTGTACATATAGTGTATTGGATAAGCCAATTGTTTCAAGTAAAAAATCATGGATGAAAATAGCAAGTACTCAATATAGATTTTTTATAAATGCTAAAAATTACATAGATTTTTCTTATAATAGTGAAAAAGTTTTTTTAGAATGTGTGAGTTTAAATTGTAAGGATTATGGGTTTTGAATTTTTATCAACTTGCTATAAAAGGATATTATTTAGATACCTTAATTTATGAAAGTGAAGAAGAAATTGAAATTTTAGATGAAGTGATAGTTGATCTTGCAAGGAAAAAAAATCTCAAAGCTATAATTTTACAAAAATGTTCAAAGCCCGATTTTAAAACCCAAGCTATAAAAGAAAAAACAGATTTTAAACTAACGCAATACCAATACGAACTTGCTCAATTTATTGCTTATTATTATGCTAGTAAAATAGCTTTTGTTTTGGGTATGTTTGAAAGCATTAAAGAGTATAAAAATCAAAAAATTCATATAGAAAAAGCACCTAGTTTAAGTAAAAACCAGCAAGAGGCTTTGGAATTTATAAAAACTAAACAAACTAGTTTATTATTTGGCGATACAGGAAGTGGTAAAACTGAAATTTATATTAGCTTGATAAAAGAATATCTAGAGCAAGGAAAGCAAGTTTTGCTTTTAATGCCAGAAATCGCTCTAACTCCGCAAATGCAAAAAAGATTAAGAGTGTATTTTGGCGAGTATTTTTTCTTGTGGCATTCTAAAATTACTAAGAAAAAAAAGCAAGAATATTTGCAAGATTTAACAAATTCAAAAGCTCTTTTGGTGGTGGGAGCTAGATCGGCTTTGTTTTTACCTTTTAAGAATTTGGGTTTGATTATTATTGATGAAGAGCATGATAATTCTTATAAAGCTTCTAATAATCCAAAAATCAATGCAAGAGATTTGGCTTTATTTGTAGCAAAAAAAATGCATATAAAAGTTCTTTTAGGTTCGGCTACTCCAAGTGTTGTAAGTTACTATAAACATCCTTGTTTTAGACTTAAAGGAACCTTTTTTGAAAGCAAAAAGCAGTTTTTATATGATGAGAGCGAGCTTAGTGTTTCATCAAAATTACTTTTAGAATTAAAAATTAGCTTAAGAAATAAAAAGCAAGCTGTGATATTTTTACCTACAAGGGCAAATTTTAGACAAATTTTATGTAAAGAATGTGCTAATACCATTAAATGCCCTTTTTGTTCTATTGCTTTGAGTTTGCACAAAAATAAAAATGCATTAAAATGCCATTATTGCAATTTTACTAAAGAAATTGATCAAACTTGTCCAACCTGCAATGGAGTTATGCTTGAAGCTAAAAAAATGGGCACAGCAGAGCTTTGTGAGCTTTTAGAAAGAGAATTAGCTGAGTTTAATCCCATCATAAAAAGATTTGATAGTGATGAGATTAGCAGTGTAAAAAAGCTTGATATGGTTTTAAAAGATTTTAATCAAGAAAAAATTGATATTTTAGTAGGCACTTCTATGCTTGCTAAAGGACATGATTATCACAATGTGGATTTGAGTGTGATTTTAGGTCTTGATGAGTATTTATTCAGACCTAATTTTAAAGCTTTGGAAGAGACTTTGGCTCTTGCTATGCAAGTAGCAGGTCGTGCAGGTCGAAAGGGTGAGGGTAGGGTACTTTTACAAACTAAAAATAGATCTTTTTTTGAAAAATATATACAAGATTATGATAGTTTTTTAAAAGATGAATTAAATGCCAGAAATGAGCTTTATCCCCCATTTAAAAGACTTTTAAGGCTAATTATTGAAGATGAGGATAAAAACAAAGCTTTAAATTTATGTGAATTTATAGCTAATAAAGTTCAAGAATTAAAACAAGTGCAATTAGTAGGCCATGGTGCTTGTGGCATTGAAATGCTAAATAAAAAATGGCGTTTTTATGTATTATTGCGCGCTAATACTCATCAAGAACTTGTAAAATTTGAGCACTTTGCTTTAAATTTTAAAAATATTACTTGCGATATAGATCCGGTTGATTTTAGTTAAAGAATTTTTCAAATTCTTGGTAATATTTCCATGATTTCACAATATCAGGGCGGAAATTTTTAATATGTATCAGTTCTTTATCTAATATATCTTTGAGTTTTAGCCTTGCTGTTTTGTTTTTCTTGAGATAGTCTAATACTTCATCTTCTTTCATAAGATTTGTTTCTGTGTAGTCAACAATTTCTTTGATTGCATCTAAAAAATTGGATAAATATTGTTTGATTCTTGCATAATTTTTATGATTTAAAAATTTAGATATTTTATTTTTATCGATATAAATGCCAATGTTATTTTTAAGATCATTATTGCTAATGTAGGAAAAAATATTTATTTGCTCGTTGCTTATATGATATCTATTAATAATTAATTTTATTTCATAATCTACTTGAAAAATTAAAGGAAGCAAATATCTTATATAACCTCTAAATTCTTTTCTTTTAAAAAGATTTTCATCATTATGGGGGGGGGTAAAATCAAATTTATCTGCCAAGTTAATAAAAGTATTATAAGCCTTCTTTTCGTTTAAGTCACACATATCTATATAAGTAATATTGTTTGTGTTAATTTTATTAAGTAGAGTATGTATTATAAAAGTATTTTCTAGTAAATTTTCAAAATCATCTTTCATGTAAGTTTTGTTTGGTTTTAAAAAATTAATATATTCTTGGTAGTTAAAATTTAAGTTAAAATTTTGATTATAGTTTCTTTGAACTTTACTCCAATCTCTTCCATATGAATGTTTTAATAAAGATATGGGATCTCGTGTTTGAATTAGTATAGGTATATCACAACTAATTAAATTTAAATATTTATCCAAATCTAAAATATTTGTCTCGGATATATTAATAGCTGTTTGAGAGTATTGAAGAAGTGATTTAAAATTTAAATTATATCTGTAATATCCGTTGTTTGGAGATACCCAAGAAGCAGAGCAATAAACATTGCATGCTTCATTGAGTAGTGTTAAAAAGCAGCAGCGCCAACACCATGAGGGGAAATATAGATAAATTTAGCATTTTCTAGAGGTATGTTTAGTTTCCAAGCAAGTTTTGTGCAATAATCACTAGGTTCTATATCGATATTTTTTGGATTTACTAATGGTGGATAAGTCTTATTTTCATATTGTTTAAAATCGTCACTATTAAGCCAAGCTGTAATATGATTTATATTATCTAGTATAAATTTTTGAAAAAAATAATCTTGATTGGTTTTGAGTGAATTTAATAAAAAATTTGCTTTTTTGCTATCTAAATGAGCTGATAAAAAATTAAGTAAATTTTTCATATTAAATCCTTGATATTTTTAGATTAAATTATTAAAATTATATAAAAATATTTTTAGAGTGATTTTATAATGACAAGATATAAAACAAGACAAATAAAAGTAGGCGATGTTTTAATAGGTGGTGATGCACCTATTTCTGTGCAATCCATGCTTTTTACTAAAACAAGAGATATTGAAGGTTGTTTAGAGCAACTTAATAGGCTTTATTTTACCGGTGCAAATATAGTGCGTTTAGCTTGTTTGGACATGGCAGATGCAAGAGCTTTAAAAGAAATCAAAGCAAAAAGTCCCTTGCCTTTAATAGTGGATATACATTTTAATCATAAGCTAGCAGTTTTTTGTGCTGAATTTATCGATGGGGTGAGAATTAATCCGGGAAATATAGGCTCAAAAGAAAATATAAAAGAAGTGGTGCAAGCTTGTAAACAAAGAAAAATTCCTATTAGAATAGGGGTAAATCATGGCTCTATAGAAAAGCAATTTAGCGATAAATATGGTTATAATATAGAGGCTATGCTTGAGAGCGCTTTATATAATATAAAATTACTAGAAGATTTAGACTTTTTTGACATTAAAATTTCTATGAAAACTTCAGATGTGCAAAATACCATAAAAGCTTATGAAGCTCTAAGACCACTTTGTGATTATCCGTTTCATTTAGGGGTTACTGAAGCAGGAACTAAATTTCATAGTACTGTTAAAAGTTCGATTGCCTTAGGAAATTTGCTTTTAAAAGGTATAGGCGATACAATGAGAGTTTCTATGACAGGGGAGCTTGAAGAAGAGATTAAGGTAGCAAGGGCTATTTTGCAAGATAGTGGAGTGCAAAAGAGTGGAGTAAATATCATCTCATGCCCAACTTGTGGAAGAATTCAAAGCGATTTGATTAAAGCGATTAAGATAGTAGAAGAAAAAACTAAACATATAAAAGAACCATTAAATATAAGTGTTATGGGTTGTGTTGTAAATGCCTTGGGTGAGGCTAAGGGTGCTGATGTGGCTATTGCTTTTGGAAAAAATCAAGGTTTAGTTATAAGACATGGTGAAGTGGTGGCAAAATTAAAAGAAGATGAGCTTGTTGATAGATTTTTACTTGAAGTAGAAGATGAAGTAAAACTTAGAGAAAAAGATTAATTTTTTTCTAAGTAAGTTTTTTGCATATTTTGTAATTTTTTAGAAATTTTTACTTTATAAATACTTGGATTTTGAAGTTTTTTTAGTTTAAAATCCAAACTATCAACACTTTTTTTATGATACTCTTGAATATTTTTCAAGTTAGGAAGCCCATAGATTAATTTTCCATCTTTAAAAATAAGCTTATGTAAATTTTTATATGTATGACCTTGATAATTTTTGATACTCTCATTATGTGTATATAAAATATCAAAACTTGCTTTATTGTTTTTATAATACCTTATGAGTTTTTTAAAATGTGGCAAGGTTGTTTTGCTTGAGCTTGCGCTGATTTTTATTTTAGGGATGATTTGATTGTTTTTTTCTAATGCAACAAGCTTATAAACAGCTCCAAAAATAGGCGAGCTTGCTGAAGTAATAAGCTTTTCTCCAATACCAAAAGCATCGATCGGAGCTTTGTTTTTTAGTAATTTTTCTATGATGAACTCATCTAAGGCATTACTAGCTATGATTTTGCATTTTGTTAAGTTAGCAAGATCTAGTTTTTTTCTAATATATTTAGAGATTTTCAGCAAATCTCCTGAGTCAATACGGATGGAATAATTTTGCATAGAATCTTGCGCATTTAACTCATTAAAAACTAAAATAGCATTTTCAATACCTTTTTTATAATCATATGTATCAATCAAAAGACTTATATTATCTTTATAAATTTGACAATATGCTCTAAAAGCACTTAGCTCATCATCAAACATTTGTACCCAAGCATGAGACATAGTTCCGCTAATAGGAATATTAAATTTTTTCCCAGCTAAAGTACAAGCACTTGCATGAAAACCACCTATAAAAGCAGCTCTAGCACCATTTAAAGCTGCGCTTTCTCCATGGGCTCTGCGAGAGCCAAATTCTAAGAGTAATTTTTCTTTTGTAATTTGAGCAATTCTGTTAGCTTTAGTGGCAATTAGACATTGATGATTTAGAGTTAAAAGTATGAAAGTTTCTAATAATAAAGCTTCTATTATAGGTGCTTTGATGATCATTAAAGGTGTATTAGCAAAAATACATTCACCTTCTTTAACACTTAGTATATCTCCACTAAATTTTAAGGTTAAAAGGTAGTTTAAAAAATCATCATCAAATTTTTTAGTATTTTTCAAAAAATCTATGTCATCTTTAGAGAAAGAAAAATGATTAATATGATTTATGATTTGCTCTAATCCACAAAAAATAGCATAAGAAGCACTATCAGGAACTTTTCTAAAAAAAACTTCAAAATAAACAATCTGCTTATGCATATTTTGTTTAAAATAAGCATAAGCCATATTTAGTTCGTAAAAATCACATAATAATGAAGAATTCATATAAGGATTTTTACTTACAAATTAATCCATTTGACGACGCAAGAAAGCAGGAACATCAAGTTGAGAAATCACTTCCTCATCAAACCCACCGCTAGCTTTACGCAAATTCATATAGCTATTTTTTTTACTTTCTTCTTGTTCTTTAGCACTTTCTATTTCAGCTTTATCTTCAAAACCTGTAGCAATAATAGTTACTTCAACACGATCGCCCATGCTTTCATCAGTAGTTGCACCAAAGATTACTTTTGCATTTTCATCTGCTATATCACTAATGCTTTGAGTAGCTTGTGAAATTTCTATCAATGAGCATTCAGGTCCAATTTTATAATGGATAATCACGCCCTTAACGCCTTTCATAGTCATACCATCTAATAATGGAGATTCTATAGCGCTTGATAATGCGTCCATGATAGCATTTTCACCTTCTCCATGACCCACACCCATTAAAGCTAAACCTCTATGGCTCATAACAGTTCTAACATCTGCAAAGTCAACATTGATATCGCCATCTTCTAAAAGAATAGACACCATACCTCTAACAGCTCTAGCTAAGATATCATCAACTAGTTTGAATGCTTCTTTTATACCTGCTTTTTTTGGAAGTATACTAAGAAGTTTTTCATTTTGGATTACAATGATAGAATCACTTTCTTTTTTTAATTCAGCCAAGCCAGCTTCAGCTAATTTTTTTCTTTGTTTTCCTTCAAAAGCAAAAGGCATAGTTACAACCGAAACAGTTAATGCGCCTACTTCTTTAGCAGCTTGTGCTACAACAGGAGCTGCACCTGTACCAGTTCCACCACCAAGTCCTGCTGAAATGAATACTATATCACTTTGACTTAAAGCTGCTTTTACTTCTTCAAAGCTTTCTCTTGCACTTTCTGCTCCAATTTCTGGTTGCATACCAGCACCTAAACCTTTAGTTTTTTTCTCACCTAGTTGAATTCTAGTTTTTGCTAAAGATTTTGCTATAGCTTGTGCATCAGTATTTGCTGAGATAAGATCAAGATCATGTAAGCCCATATTTACCATATGATCTATCATATTACCGCCACCGCCACCGCAGCCTATGACTTTTATTTTTGCACCTTTTGCGTGTTGCATTTCTTCTACTAGATATTCGCTCATTGTATCTCCTATTAGAACTGGTTTATTAATTTATTCCAAAAATTATGCATAAAACTTGATTTTTTATCTTTTTTGGTTTCAACTTTTGTTAATTCTGTTTTTTCATCTTCAAAATCTCTCTGTTCTTGAAAAATTTCTTCAAAATTTTTATTTTCTTCTTCATGTTCTTCTATGGTGAGATTTTGTTTTATCTGTTTGTTGATAAATTCAGGCTCTCCTTTGTATCTTAGTTTTTCATTAGAATCTAATTCATAAGGAGTAAAATGTCCACCACCATATAAACAAAGACCTATAGCGCAGCTATTTTCTGCATCTTCAAAAATTTCTTTAAAGCCATCCATAGTATCTTTTTTTGCGGTCGCTATTCTAACAGCTTTATTATCAAAATAAGCTGAAGCAAGTTTGTCAAGTCCTGCAAATTTTGTCATTCCACCTGTTAATACTATGCCTGCTCCTGCTTGATTTGCACAAGCATTATCACTTAGCATTTTAGCTAAAATAATAATAGTTTCTTCAATTCTTGCATAAATAACATTAGATATAACTTCTACTGAAACTTCATTTTTTCTTTTTTCATCACCCATATATGGAATTTGTATAATTGAGTTTTCATTTTGTGCTAAAGATGCATAATTTAATTTTAGTTTTTCTGCTTCTTTTGGTGGGGTATGCAAAGCTATGGATAAATCATTAGTGATATTTACTGAACCAATTTGTAAGCATTCATTATATCGTATAGAATTACCCGCATGAATGACCATATCGCAAACCGCTCCACCCATATCGATTAAAATAGCACCTAATTCTTTTTCACTATCATCAAAGCATGCGATAGAAGAAGCATATCCTGAAAGAACGATATTATCTACTCTAAGATCAGCAAGCTCAATTGCTTTTTTTAGATTTTTAATATGCACTTCTTGCGAGATTACAATATGTGTAGAAACTTCAAGACGATTTCCACTCATTCCCAAAGGATCTTCTACATGCTCAAGATCATTTACTTTAAAATTATAAGGCAATACATGAATGATTTCATATCCACTAGGTATATTTGCGGTATGTTTTGCTGTGCTTACTGCTCTGTGAATTTCTTTAATACCTATTTCATGATTTGGTATATTAACTACACCTATACTGTCTACACTTTTTGCATAAGCACCTGAAATAGATACAATTACTTTATCATAATGCACACCTGACATCATTTGTGCATCGGCTACTGCCTCTTCTATAGATTTTGAAGCAAGCTCTATATTGGTAATTGCTCCTTTTTTTATACCATTTGATTTTGATTTTCCAAAACCAATGATTTTAAGTCCTTCTTCACTTTTTTGTGCCAAAATAGCACAAGTTTGTATTGAGCCTAAATCAATTCCTAAAATATTCAATTTGTATTTCCTTTATAATAGCGTTGGATTGGATATAATTCTATAAGTTTTTTTAATAATTCTTCCTTAAGTAAAGCTTGTTTAGTTTGTTTGGCACTTTGTTCTATGATAAATTTATAAATTTCTTCTTTATCTTTGTTTTCTAGAGTTTGCTTTGTAATTTCATAAACTATTGCTTTATCATCAAATAAAACATAAGATTTAGCTTTATTTGAGTCAAATACATGCATTAAAAACTCACTAAATTCAGCATCATTTATCATTTCACCTACTTTTGCTCCTTTACTTGAGTCGCGACTATAAGTTCCTATATCTATACCTTGGAAATTATCTAGGGCAAGCTTTGCTTTTTCTTCTAATAAAGTTTTAGTTTTTTCTCTGATGTAAAGTTTGCTCACTTCATTTTTGGCTTGCTCAAAAGTCATAGTCTGTATAGGATTTATTTTTATAAGTTTTGCAACCATATAGCCGTTTTCAAATTTAAAAGGTTTGATAAAATCATTTTCTTTAGCTTTTTGTATGTTTTCTAAAGGGTAATAAATATCAGCATCGCTTATTGTGATGTTTTTGTCAAAACTAAGCTCGTTTTTTCTCAAAGCAACATAGCTTTCATTAGCTTTAAGTTTAAGCTTGGAAAGTTTTAAATCTTTTATAACTTTATCTTTGCTTTGTTCTAAGCTTAGAATTTTTCCTGCAAAATCTTTATAGTCATTTTTATTTTCTTCATAGTAAGCTTGAATTTCTTTATCAACAACTGTGATTGTATTAGGATCTAAAAAATAAGTTGCAAGCTCATAGCTTTTTTGTGTTTTATATAGGTTTTTGTTTTTTTCCCAAGTTTGTTTTAGTTCTTTTTCATCAATAGGAATATTTTTATTATCAAGTTTTATTATTTGAATTTTTAAATTATCTTGCATTAAAAAACTTGCACCAAACATATCAAGCTCATTTTGTTTGATTTGTAAAATTAAAATAGCATTGATTTTTTTAAGTAATAATTCATCATGGATAATTTTTTCATAAGCTTTTGGCGTATAGTTGTTTCTTGCAAGTAAATTATAATATAAATCTTTATCAAAAACACCTGAAGCATTATGAAAGATTTTTTGATGCGCTAAATCATAAGCAATTTCTTCTTCGCTTACATTTAAACCTAAAGTTTTAGCATAAGAAAGCAGAAGTTTTTCTTGTATAAGTTCATTGATAGCTTGAGTATCTAAGCCATCTTTTTGTGCTTGTTCTTGTGTATAATTGCCATTGTTTAATTGTGAGTAGTAGTTAAATAATTGAGAATATTTTAGATTAAATTCATCATAGCTTATTTTTTCATCGCCTACTTTTGCAACAGAATTTGATCTATCGGTGTTAAAATCATAACTTCCCCAGCCAACAAAACCTGCTCCAACAAAAGCAATAACACTAATCCAAATAGTAATAACTAAATATTTTTTATGATGCTGCATCCAAGTGAGCATTTTTACCCCAATCCATAATTAATTAAATTAAACCATAAATTATAGGTAATTTGTGATTAATAAAAAATTAATTTTATGATTTTATGATAAATTTGTCTCTGCTAAATGGATAATTTTACAAGAATTCTCGATTAAATCTATTATTTTTCCAAGTTCATAGCTTGTTCTTCCATAAGCAAATATTCCATATCCTTTCACAACGACAAAATTTTGTTTTTGTTCTAACATATAACGATAAATTTCAGTTTGTGATCTATCATCCCAATCCTCATAACTTTTAGGATTGTAAACTCGAATTTCTTCTAAAAAAATTTCTCCAAAATAATCTTGAGGTGTTATGAAATCATGATTTAAACTCATAGATAAGGTATAAGCTGGATAAGCAAAACATACGAATTTAGCTTCAGGTATATTTTCATATATGCTTTTATGTATTTCACTATCGCTGCTTGCTTCATCCCAGCTATAATCTTTTGCAAATTTTAAGATACTTAAATTTTTTTCATCTAATTGATTCAAAAAAGCATTGCTTTTGTTGATAATAAATGAGCCTTGTGAAAGTTTTGCTGAAACAGAACCATGGCAAATTCCAAAAAAATTTTTTTTAAACATTGATGAGGATAGAATTTGAATTTGGGAAATAATATTTTCTTTATTCATTAAAAACCTTGTTTTAAACTTAGCTAAGGTATTATACTAAAAAATATTAAAAGGTATATTTTGCAAAGTCCACATATTCCTGTTTTATTACAAGAAGTTTTAAATACTTTTGATGATTTTGATAGCGGAGATTTTTTAGATTGTACTTTGGGTTATGGAGGGCATTCTAAAGCATTATTGCAAGCTCATGAAAAATTAAGATTAATTGCTTGCGATAAAGATTTAGAGGCTTTAAGTTTTTCCAAAGAGTTTTTAAAAAATTTTCAAGATAGAATAAGTTTTAATCATATAGGTTTTAAAGATATTTTAACTCAAATTTCAACGCAAAACATAAGAGGAATTTTAGCCGATATTGGTGTATCTTCTTTGCAGCTTGATAAAAATGATAGGGGTTTTTCACTAAATTCTGATTTTTTAGATATGAGAATGGATCAAAATAATCCTTTAAGTGCTAAAGAAGTAGTAAATTCTTACAACAAGGAAGCTTTAGAACGAATTTTTAAAGACTATGGAGATCTAGCGCCGGTTGCTTCAATGCTTGCTCAAAAAATTATCAATGCAAGAAGTCAAAAAGAGATTACAAGTGCAAAAGAATTAAGTCAAATTATAGGAAATGCTAAGTTAAAAGGACGCAATGTATCTTTAGCTTTGCTCGTATTTCAAGCTTTGCGTATAGAAGTAAATAATGAACTTGGTGAGTTAAAATCCTTACTTGAAAATATAGAAAAAGCAAAATTAAAAGATTGTAAATTAGCTATTATTAGCTTTCATTCTTTAGAGGATAGAATAGTAAAAAATACTTTTAAAAGATGGGAAAAAGACTGCATTTGTGATGAAAGAGCTATAAAATGCGAATGCGGTAAAGGACATAGTCTCGGTAAAATTTTAAGTAAAAAAGCTATAAGTGCCTCCAAAGAAGAAATAAGCTATAATAGTAGATCAAGTTGTGCAAAAATGAGAATTTTTTATTTTAGGTAAATAATGATTGAAGATGATTTTTTAAAAGAAAAACAAAATATACGCGAAAAAATGTTGAAGTATTCTAGGGCTATTAAAGAAGGTAGGCCTTATGAAGAGTATGAGCACAATTTCAATGAAAGCGATCGCATATTAAAAAATAGAATACAGCGTAAAAAAAGACCTAAATTTACAGACTTTGATGAAGAATATAAAGAAAAACCTAAAAAGCAATCCGCTATTTATTTAAAAGAAGATTTGATAAATGTTAAATTAGAAGAAAAAAAGCCTTTTAAATTACAACTCAATTTTTTCAAAAAGCAAAAAGAAAAATTTGATAAAAAAAATGATAAAAATCTTAAGCCATCTAAAAATGTTAAAACTTTGCAGGAAGTAAAAAAAGTAGAAAAAATACAACAAGAAAAAAAAGATTCTATTCAAATATCTAAAATTCTTACTCAAAGTAATGTCTTTGTTACTTCAAAATTTCAAGATTTAAAAGAAAAAAGAAAAGAAAAAGTCAAACTCAAACAAGAATTAAAAGAGCAAAAAAAAATCGAACAAGAAAAAATAAAAAAAGCTCAAGAAGAATTAAAAGAAAAAGAAAAATTAGCTAAGCAAGAGCAAAAAATTTTAGAAGAAAAGGTAAGGCTTGAAGAAAACCAAGAATATAATCAAGAAGATAAATACGAACTTTTAGATAGCATAGTAAGTGAGGAAAATAAAAATTTAACCCCTAAAAATTTATTATATGCAGGTTTGATGATAGCATTTGCTTTATTGATATTTTTCCCACAAATTTATATTAGAAATCAAATTTATTATGTAAGTAGAGAAATAGCGGATTTAAGATCGCAAGAATTAGTTTTAGATGAAGAAAACAAAGAGCTTCAAAGACAGCTTGAAGCATTGTATTTTCAAAATCAAGTTTTAGACTTTTTAGATTAATCTTGTGTTTGAATGATTTTTTCTAAAACATATTGTTCAAGTTGATTTTTTGGAATTTCTTCTTTAATGGCTTGATTATAAATATTTTCTGCTATTTTTGAATATTTTTCATAAGCAAAATATGGAAAATGTAAAGTCCAGGCTTTTTTCAATAATTTTTTACTTATTACTTTTCTAGTATAAATTTTAAAAACATCATAGCCAACAAAAACACAAGCGGTAACAAAAATAGCACTTAAGATACTAATATGAAAATCAATAATTGTTAAAAAATAATGGCTGATGATAAGCATAGGAACTAAAATGGCTATACAAAAAAGGGTATATATAAGATAAGAATTAAATACTTTAAATTTAAAATTTAATTTCGCAGGATCTATCATCATACCTTCATTTAACAAGGCATTTGCTTCTAATAAATCTTTTAAATTAACAGGTTGATTTGAAACTTTAAAAATAAAGTTTAAAATAAATTCTTGTATTTTCATTGTTTTACCTAGTAAGTATGTGATTTTTGTGATTTTAGCATTTTTGTTTTTAAATAAGATAAATTTTAAGTCTTGTAAATGAAATCTTGTGTTAAAATTTACATTATTTTTGCATATAAAGAAAGAAAAAGATGGCAGATTCTAGATTTATGATGAATGTAAAAGGCATAGCTAAAAGTTTTATACCTAGAAAAATTTATCAAAATCAATTACAAAATATTTTCAAAGAGCTTTTAAAATCAAAAAATATAGATAATATTATTACTCGCTTAAATTATTACAATTTGCAAAATGATTTTTTTGATATAAAAAATTTTCAAAATTATGAAAAAATAGGAAAATTTCCCTTTAAAAAAACTTCCTATGCTTATGATGCTTATGCAATTAGTAAATATTTTAATGATGATTTTTTATGGATTGAAGGTTTTGGAGATATTAGTTATAATCTTAAATATCCAAGCATAGCTAAATCAAGACCAGTTGAAAATGGCTTTAATAATATCATTTTAAAATTAGACAAAAACAGACATTTTGATTTTATACAAGATAAAAACCAATTTGAAGATAAAAAAGACTTACTCTTTTTTAGAGGTGCAATTTATCAACCTCATCGTATTAAATTTTTTGAAAAATATTTTGATAATCCTCGTTGTGATATTGCTCATGTTGGCGGTAGAAAAATTCAAGCCGAAAAATGGATTAAAAATTTAAATTTTAAAATTAGCAGAGCCTATCAAACCCAGTTTAAATTTTTACTTTCATTGGAAGGTAATGATGTAGCAAGCAACTTAAAGTGGGCGATGAAAACAAATTCTTTAGTTTTAGCTCCAAAAATGCGTTATGAAACTTGGTTTATGGAAGGAAAGTTAGTTCCAAATGAGCATTTTGCTTTGATTGATGATGATTATGAAAATGTAGAAGTTTTGCTTGATTATTATTTAGCTAATCCACATAGAGCAAAAGAAATCATACAAAATGCTCATGCTTATATAGAGCAATTTTTAGATGAAAAGATAGAATTTTATATAGGAATTTTAGTTTTAGCTAAGTATTTTTATTATTCTAATCAGCTTGATTTACCAAAAGATATTATTGATTTATTTGATTAAAAGGAGAGTTTATGCAAGAGATGGAAATAGTATTTTTAAATGATGAATTTATAAAAGCTAGCGAAGCTAAAGTGAGTATTTTTGATAGAGGTTTTATCTTTGGAGATGGAATTTATGAAGTAGTTCCTGTGGTAAATGCAAAAATAGCTGATAAAGAAGAATTTTGGGAGCGTTTTGAGCGTAGTTTAGCCCAAATTGATCTACAAATTCCTTATACAAAAGAAGAATTTGAAAATATTTTAAAGCAATTAATCATTAAAAATTCTCTCAAAGAAGGCGGGCTTTATATGCAAATTACTAGAGGGGTTGCTAGTAGAAATTTTGCTCTTTTAAAGGGGTTAAAACCTACTATTATGGCCTTTGCTTTTGAATGCAAGGTGATTGGGCATGAGTTTGCTAAAAATGGGGTGAGTGTTATTTCAACAGCTGATTTAAGGTGGAAAAGAAGGGATATAAAATCAATTTCTTTATTAGCTCAATGTCTTGCAAAAGAAGAAGCTGTTAAAGCTAAGGTTTTTGAAGCTTTTATGGTAGAAAATGCTTTAGTAACGGAAGCTTCTAGTAGTTCAGCTTTTATTATAAAAGATAAAACTTTAATCACTAAGCCATTTTCTAATGAAATCTTACCAGGAATTCGCCGTAAAAATATCTTAAAATTTGCAAAAGAACTTGATCTTAAAGTAGATCAAAGAGCTTTTAGTATGAAAGAAGTGTATGAGGCTGATGAGGTGTTTATTTCTGCGGCTACTTTTTTGATTTTGGGTGTTATAAAAGCAGATAGTAAGGTAATTAATGATGGTAAGGTGGGCTTTTATACCCAAAAACTAAGAGAAAAATATGTAGAAAAAATTCAAAAAGAGGTTTTTTAATCAAAACCCGCATTAGTAAATTCTTTAGGATTATCTAGAGCGTAGCGAAACTTTTCCCAGTCTATTTGTTTATCCCAAATAGCTACGATTAAAGCTGCTACGCTATTACCACATAAATTTCCCACAGCACGAATTTCAGACATAAATTTATCCACGCCCAAAAGTATAGAAATGGCAGCCACAGGTAAAACCTCTCCTAAGCTTGCTCCTAAGCCATTATTAGCTTCTGCAATATGCATATTAGATAAAGCCGCAAGTGTACTTCCTAGTATAATAAAACCTGATCCAGTCACACCAACAGCACCTTTTGAGGCTATCATAAGCACTATTAAAATGCTAATTTCATGAGTTAAAGAAAGTTCTACATTAAAAGCTTGAGCAAGGAAAATTAAACTCATAGCCAAATAAATATTAGTACAATCAAGATTAAAACTATATCCAGTTGGTAATACCAAGCCCACAGTGGCTTTTGAAATTCCTGCTTTTTCAAGTTTTCTCATAAGCGGAGCTAATGCTGATTCGCTAGAACTCGTGGCAAAAACTATTAAAACTTCTCTTGAAATAAAACGCATAAATTTAAAAATATTGACTTTAGCAATAAAACAAATAAGCCCTAAAACTCCAAAGATAAAAAGCAAAGAAGCAAGCAACATAACAATAAGCAAATAACCCAAATTTAATAAAGAATCAAGTCCATATTTTGCCACTAAAAAAGCCATCGCAGAAAAAGCAGCGATGGGAGAAAAATACATAATGATTTCTAAGATTTTAAAAACAAAACTTTGCATAATTTCTAAGGTTTTTTGTATAGCTTTTCTCTCATCAATTCTCATAAGTGAAATAATAAAAGCACAAGCTAGAGCTATAACTAAGATTTGCAAAGTTTTTCCCTCGCTAAAAGCAGCTATGATATCAGTAGGTATAGCGTCTTTTAAAATATGCAAAATTTCATTTTGCGCACTTATTTCTATATTTTTATTAACAAATTGAGCCACACTTTCTTGATCTAGAGTGCTTGGATCAAGGTTCATTCCTTTACCAGGTCCCATAATGTTTGCCATAAAAATGCCAATAGCTAAAGCAAAAGTGCTTACTATTTCAAAATAAAGCAAAGCTTTAGCTCCTATGCTTCCAACTTGTTTTAAGCTTTCAAGACTAATAACACCTAAAACAATAGTTAAAAATATAATAGGACCTATGAGAATTTTTAAAGCTTGTATAAAATAATCTACACCGATTTTACTAGCTAATGCAAATTCCTTATCTAATAAGCCAAGGCAAATGCCAGCTATAATTCCTATAATCACCCAAAAACCTAAATTTTTTAACATTTTTTTGAGTTTGCTTGGTTTTTCATGAGTAATAACTAGCATAAAAAACTCCTTGTAATTTTAAAAAACGATACATATTAGCAAAGAAAAACTTATTTTTATTGTTAAAATAAATAAAAAATAAATATAAAAGCTAAAAATAATAATTTTTTATCTTATTTTGTAGATAAAAGTAGCATTTTGTAGTATTTTTGTATGATTTATTATGAAATAAATAATGATAATGTTTATCTAAATTTAAGAAAGCTAGTACTATACTTGTGACTATGATTTTAAAAATGAATATCATTTCGGAGTAAAATAGTGTTTAAAAAAATAAGTTTATTAATGATTTTTTTATTTTGTTCTTTAACACTTGCTAGGGATATTGATTATCAAAAAGAAAGTCAAAATATTAAGCAAATTTTGAATGAAAGCATGGTGTTATATAAAGATAATAAAAATTTAGAAGCTAAGAAAAAAGCTGAAGATGCATATTTTCAGCATTTTGAAACCATGGAAGGCTCTATTGGTCGCAATGTCGGTAGAAAAGTCATTGTGATGGAGCGTAAATTTATTAATTTAAGAAAAATGTATAAAGATAAAGAAGATATTTCTAAGATAGAAGCTTTAATTAGTAGCTTGTATTTTGATTTAGATGAAGTCGTTCCTATATTAGAAAAAGGATTTCAATTAAAAGCTGAAGCTAGTGATATAAATTATGATAAAAAAGCAGCTGAAAGCTCATCTTTAAAAGCAGAAAAAGAGCGTCAAGCGCAAGCTGAAGCTATGTTTGCATCTTTACTTGGAGAGGATGTTAAAGGACAAACATCATCAAATTTGACTCAAAATTCAACTACTCAAGAGCAAAATATCCAAAAAGACGAAACATTATTAGCCTTACAAGAAGCTTCAGCTATGGATGCAAGATTGCAATTTTTAATGGATTCAATGATTTCAAAACTTGATCAAGCAGCATTGGCTTTTGTAAATAAAGATTACCAAAAAGCTAAAGATTTAATCCAATCAGCATTATTCGAAGATTATAGAAATTCAAAGGTAGAAGTTTTAGTAGCAAGATACACAAAAGCGGGTATGGATAAAAAAATTCAAACAAAACTTAGAACTATAATAAGAAAAATCAACAATAACACTTTGGATGAAAAAGCTATAAGAGATGAAATTTCAGACATATCAGATTTATTATATGAAGCATTCCTAACTTTACCTAAAGAAGAATTAGCTTTACTTCAGGTTAAAGGCTTTGATGAAAGTGTTATGAGTACTAAAAACTATACTAAAGTATATGATGATATAAAAATTGCACTTAATAATATTTTACAAAATTATGATGGTTTTAATTTAAATAGCATAGATGCTTTACAAAATGTTTATTTGGATATTTTTGAAGCAAGTGGTATGGAAAGTAAAATTGGTGCTATTGATAGTGCTTTAAAATTAAAAATAGAAAGTTATTTTTCAAAAGGTGTTGCACTTATTAAAGCAAGTGCTTCTAAAGAAGAATTAAAACAGAATTTTGATGAGCTTGGTACATTAATTGAAAATTCTTTGGATAAAATTCAAGAATCTTCACCTATGTCTTTATTTATATGGGCTTTGGGTATTATCTTAAGAGAAGGTTTAGAGGCTTTAATCATTGTTGTAGCCATAGTTTCATATTTAGTTCAAAGTGGCAATAAAAAGCGTTTAAGTATAGTATATTCAGCACTTTGGAGTGGAGTATTTTTAAGTTTTGTAACTGCATTTTTTATTTCATGGATTTTTAAAGAACAAGCAGGGCAAAGTAGAGAATTTTTAGAGGGCATTACTATGCTTGTGGCTGTTGTATTACTATTTTATGTCGGTTTTTGGCTTTTATCAAATGCGCAAAATAAAAAATGGGCAAATTATGTAAAAACTCAAGCAGTTGAAGCTATCTCAAATAATTCAGCAAAAACTTTATGGTTTAGTGTGTTTTTAGCTGTATACAGAGAAGGTGCTGAAACTATTCTTTTTTATCAAGCTTTATTATTTGATGCAAAAACAAGCACAGATTATAGTTTTATATTTATAGGATTAGCTAGTGGATTAATTATACTTATAATACTTTATTATTTATTAAAAGCTGGTGCTTTAAAAATACCAGTAAAACAATTTTTCTATATAACTTCATACATTATTTTTTATATGGTCTTTGTCTTTACAGGCAAAGGCATTGGTGAGCTCATAGAAGCCAAGGTTATTACACCAAGCTTACTTCCTTTTGATTTTGAAGGAATTTTATGGCTTGGAATTTATCCTTACTATGAGAGCATCATACCTCAGTTTATGGTTTTAATCTTACTCATTATGGGTATTTTTATAACAAAGCAAATTTCAAATAAAAGGGAAAAAATATGAAAAAAACTTTATTAAGTTTAGGTGCAGCAGCTAGTATTTTAGCTAGTTCAGTTTTTGCAGCAGAGGTACCAATTGGCGATCCTTATGAGTTAAATGGTATGGAAATAGCAGCTGTTTATTTGCAGCCAATCGAAATGGAGCCAAGAGGGATTGATCTTGCAGCAAGTTTAGCAGATATTCACCTTGAAGCAGATATTCATGCATTAAAGGGTAATAAAAACGGCTTTCCAGAAGGTTTTTGGATTCCTTATTTAACTATAGCTTATAAGCTAACTAATCTTGACAATGGTAAAGTAAAAACAGGAACTCTTATGCCTATGGTAGCAGATGATGGCCCTCACTATGGTGCAAATTTAAAAATGGATACAGGCATAGGAAACTATGAGTTAGTATTTTTAATAGAAAGCCCAGAAAAACAAGGTTTTGGACGCCATGTTGATAAAGAAACAGGTGTTGGTAAATGGTTTGAGCCATTTTCAGTTAAATACAACTTTAAATACACAGGAAAACCTAAGTGATTTTTTCCCTAGCTTTTTGCTAGGGTTTATTTATAAAATTATTGATTTTATAAATAAATTCTATCAAAGAAGAGCCCATGTCGATTTATTTTGTACATTTTTTTGGAGTATTTTTTTCTTACGCACTTTTAAGTGCTTTATTTTTTTATAATCTAAAAAATTCTTTAGTGTTTAAACTTGCTTTTGTGGGTTTTGTTTTTTCTTATTTTGCTTTTTTTATTAGCGCTAAAACACTAAGTTATGATTTGTTGTATTTTTCTAATGATGTTTTATTTGTTTTATTGTTTTTAAGTGTTATCATTTTTTCTTTTATAAAAAATAATTTTTTAAAAGAAAAAATTCAAACTATTTTGCTTTTTTTATTATCTTTTGCTTTTGGTATAAAATATTTACATATTTCTATCGACTTTCCTATATTAAGCACTAATTTTTTAGATTCTTTAGCGATTAGTTCTTTTGGGCTTATTTTGCTTGCTTTTGTTATGTGTTTTGGGGTTTATCTTTTTACAAGATGGCTAAGGGAATTTAAATTTAAATTTTTAAATTTATTTTTACTCATTATCGTGATTTTTTATCTAAATGAAGCTTTAGCACAAATTTTATTGCACCTTATGAGAGAAGGTGTGATAGAAACAGAAAGTTTATATTTAAGCTATGTGGCAAAAAGTGTATATTATGCTAAATTCTATACATATATATGGTTTTTATTGCTAGGAATTTGTATAGTTTTAGCTCTAAAGCAAAGAGTGAGTGAAAACAGCAAGAAAAAAGATTTTGATATAGAATTTAGAAAAAATCAAGCAAAAAATTCAACTATAACTAATTTTAGTGCAAGTATTTTTAGTGCTATGATTTTAAGTCTTTGTATTTTTCTCTTTTATGACTTGCATGCTTCAAGACCAATCACCATAGACGAGCCAACCTATGTAGAGCCAAATGAAAATAATGAATTTGTTTTTGATGTGGCAATATTAAGAGATAATAACTTACATCGCTTTGCTTATATTAGCGATGAGGGTAAAGTGGTAAGATTTTTCTTAATTAACAAAAGAGAAGATAAAGACTCTCCAGTAGCAGTTTTTGATGCTTGTAGTATATGTGGAGATATGGGGTATGTTAAAAAAGGTGGAGAGTTAATTTGTATTTCATGTAATGTTAGAATTTTCTTACCAAGTGTAGGTAAGGCAGGTGGGTGTAATCCTATCCCTATGAAATATAAATTTGAAAATGGTAAAGTTATCATACCTTTTTCAGAAATTTTAGATGGGGTAAATTTTTTCACTCAAGTAGTAGAAAAGAAAGTTTATGATCCTATTGATCATACCGAGCTTATTAACTTAAAAGCACCAAGATCTTATGTTTATAAAGGAAGAACATATTTTTTTGCTAATGAAAAAAATTATGAAGAGTTTAAAAACGATCCTTTAAAATACATCGATATGAATAAGACTTCAAAATATAGAATTCATAATTTATTAGGAAATGACTATGCAAGTTAAGATTGTAAAAAACTCTATTTTTCAAAATAAAATTCAAAAATCCCTAGCTTTGCTAACGATTTTTTTAGCTACTTTACTTATGGCTACTATGTTAAATCTTACTTTGGGTATAGGTAATGAAATTACAAAAGAATTAAGAAGTTATGGATCGAACATTTTAGTTTTACCTAAAGGCGCAAGTTTGAGTGTAGAAGTGGGTAATAAAATTTATGAGCCTTTGAAAAATCAAAATTTTTTAGAAGAAAACAAGATCCATACTATAAAAGAAATTTTTTGGAGAAATAATATCAATGCCTTTGCGCCATTTTTAGATACTCAGGTAAAAATTCAAACTCCAAATGTAAATTATGAAAATATCTCTTTAGTGGGAACTTATTTTGATAAGGCTATAAAGATTCAAGATGATGATGATTTTTATGCGGGTATTAAAGAATTATACAAATATAGTCAAATCAAAGGAAACTACCCAAAAGATGATAGTTTAGATGAAATAATGCTAGGAAAAGACTTAGTGCAAAAGTATGATTTAAAAATAGATGATGAAATCACCCTGATGCAAAATGATCAAATTTTTAAAGTAAAAATTGTTGGTATTATGGATTTAACTCAAGCTTTTTCAAATAAAATCATCACTTCTTTGCTTTTGGCACAAAAGCTTTCTAAAAAAGAAGGTTTATTCTCAAAAGCAGAAGTTTCAGCTTTGACTATACCTGAAAATGATTTAGCACAAAAAGCAAGACGCGATGTAGATAGTCTTGATCAGCTTGAGTATGATCAGTGGTATTGTACTGCTTATGTAAGTTCTATTGCCTATCAAATTGCAGAAGATTTTAAAGGTGCAAGCACAAAAGTAGTGAGTGCGATTTCAGATGCAGAAAGTTTGATAGTATCTAAAATTCAATCTTTAATGGCAGTAGTTAGCATTATATGCTTAATCGTAGCTTCCATAGCCATATCATCTTTAATGAGTGCGGATATTTTTAGAAGAAAAAGTGAAATAGGGCTTTTAAAAGCTTTAGGTGCTAGCACTTTGCAAATTTATATGATTTTTGCGTTAGAAGGGGTTGTGGTAGCTTTAGTTGGGGCTGTTTTGGGCTTTGCTTTTGGTATAGGTATGTCAGAGATTATCGCCTTGAGTATATTTGAACATACCATTGAAATTTCTTGGATTATCCTACCAATTTGTTTATTTTTTGCAGTGCTTATAGTATTTTTAGGATGCTTGTTTTCTATCAAAGGAATTTCTAAACTTTCTACTTCAGAGGTTTTATATGGGAAATAATTTTTTTATGCAAGAGGTTTTTAAATCTCTTATTTTTTCTTATAAAAGAGTTTGTATTATTTTTATAGCTGTGTTTATGGGTGCTATGGTAAGTGCTTCGTTTTTTAATATTTATTTTGATATTGACACAAAATTGTCCAAAGAATTAAAAGCTTATGGAGCTAATTTTATCATCACGCCAAAAGATGATGAGTTTTTAAGCATGGATGAATTTAATCAAGCCAAAGAAAACTTGAAAGCAAAAGCTTTAACCCCATTTTTATATGGTTTTTATAATCTTGAAAGTTCAAGTGCGGTAGTTGTTGGGGTTGATTTTGCAAATTTAAAGCTTACCAAGCCTTTTATGGAGGTTTTAAAAGGAAGCTTTTCTTTGAGTGATTTTAGTGAAGATAGTGCCTTTGTGGGGGCTGATTTAGCTAAACAATTAGAGCTTAAAATAGGACAAGAATTGCAAATTTACAACCCAAGTATATCTAAAATAGTCAAAGTAAAAATCAAAGCTATTTTAAGAAGCAATGATGAGCAAGATGGGGTTTTAATCATCTCTTTAAAAAAAGCTCAAGAGTTAGCAGCTAAAGAAGTGATAAATTATGCTCAAGCTATTTTACTAGGTGATTATGAAAGCTTAGATCAAAAAGCAAAAGAACTTAGCAAGGCTAATGTAGAAGCCAAAGTCATAGCTTCAGTATCCATTAGTGAAGGTGTGATTTTAGAAAAGATCAAGGCTTTGATGGCTTTGATTAGTTTAACTATTTTGCTCATTAGTTCTTTGAGTGTAAATACCACTCTTAGTGCAGTGATTTTTTCAAGAAAAAAAGAAATAGCCTTGCACCTTGCACTAGGAGCTAAGCATAAAGAAGTTATTAAACTTTTTGGAGCTGAAGTGTTTATTTTAAGCTTGAGTGCGAGTTTGCTCGGCGCTTTTTGCGGATATTTTTTAGCAAATATTTTTGGATATTTGATTTTTAATGCAAGTATAGATTTTAGATTGCTTTCAGTGTTTTTTGCGGTGCTTGTTTCTTTAGTATTTGCATTTTTTGCAAGTATCTTACCGCTAAAAAAAGCTTTAAAAATCAATGTTTGTGAAAATTTAAAGGGTGAGTGATGAAAAATATTATAAAAATTTCAAATTTAAATCGTAATTTTAATGAAGTTAAAGCTTTGCAAAATATCAACCTAGAAGTAAAGCAAGGCGAATGGCTAGCCATTATGGGCCCATCAGGTTCAGGTAAATCAACACTTTTAAATATACTTTCTTTAATGGATACTCAAAGTAGTGGGGAGTATTTTTTAGATGATAAAGAAGTTGGAAATTTAAGTGAAGAAGAAAAAAGCGTAATTAGAAGAGAAAAAATAGGTTTGATTTTTCAACAATTTCATTTAATACCTTATTTAAATGCTTTAGAAAATGTCATGCTAGCTCAGTTTTATCACTCAAGTATAGAACAAAAAGACGCTATAATGGCACTAGAAAAAGTAGGGCTTTCACACAGACTTACGCATTTACCTAGCCAATTAAGTGGCGGGGAGCAACAAAGGCTATGTATAGCAAGAGCTTTAGTGAATGATCCTGAAATTTTATTAGCAGATGAGCCAACTGGAAATTTAGATGAGGCAAATGAAAAAAATATTCTAGAGCTTTTTTGTAAATTAAAACAAGATGGTAAAACCATAGTTTTAATCACTCACAATCCAGACTTAGCTACTTTTGCTGATAGAACTATCATTTTAAGCCATGGAGTGATGAAAAGTGAAAATTAAAAGTATAATTTTAGCTTGTTTATGTTTAGTTTTTTTAAGTGCATGTTTTGAAAACAACAATAAAAATGGCGGCAAAGTAGGCTTAAAAGCACCAGAAATCGCAGCTAAAAATTTAGAAGGTGAGAAAATTAAACTAGCTGATTTTGATAATCTCATTGTTTTAACCTTTGTAGAGCAAGGTTGTGCATCTTGTTTAAAAGACTTACCACTCTTGGAAAAACTAGCTAACGAATACCCTAAAAAAATCACTATTTTAGCACTTGATTCTGTGGATAAGGGGAAAGATTTTGAAGAATTTGCTACAAAATATGATTATAAAAATATTATATTTTTGCAAGATGATTTAGATATATCATGGCAAAGATTTAACATTTTTGCAGTACCAACAACTTTTGTCATTAAAGATGGAGTTGTGCAAGATAAAATCATAGGAGAAAAACCATGGTCACAACTAAAAGCTTCTATTGCTTCTTGGCTTTAATAAGTATTTTTTTCTTTAGTGCATGCTCAAATAATGAATTTCAAACCTTAAATTCAAGTCAAAACTATACTTTTAAATACGATGGTTTTGAAAAAACCTTAAAAACACAAAATGCAAATCAAGCTTATGCTTTATTTTTTTTCACGCAAGATTGTGGTGCGTGTAATGTACAAATTCCGATGCTAAATGAACTTTATAAAGAAAGAAATTTTCCTATTTTAGCGGTGTTAAATGGAGCTAAATCAAAAGAAGAAGCCCAAAAAATTCTTTTGGAAAAAAAGTTAAATTTACCACTTATGTATGAAGCTAAAGCAAGCTCATTTTTGTCTAAGGCTGTGGGTGGAATTTATGGTGTGCCTGTGATAGTTTTTTATGATGAAAAAGGCAAGATAAATGAAAAATTCATTGGACTTACTCCAAAAAGTGTTTTAGAAAATAAAATTAAATTTTTACAATAACTACTGCTAACTTTTTTAAGTTTATTTTTAATTAAAAAATAAAATTTGCAATTATTTTTTTAAGTGATTTTTTATGTACTCTAAAATGCAAATATATTGTTAATGTTATTGATAGGCTGTATGTTGATTGTTTGGTATGTTACAAAAATACCCAATTAAAATAATTAACCTAAAAGCCTATAAGCAAGCATTTTGATAATTTTTTTCAAAATGAGATATTTTATATCTTATTCTTAATTTAAGCTTAAATTTATATGCATAGCAGTAGTATAACTTTTTTATGAAAATATAAAATTTCTAGGAGGTATTTTAAATACCATGAAAAGATTATTTTTTAATTTAAACCTTAGGGGGGGGGGATATTGTTCAGTCATATTTTGAGAAAATATTGCATGATATTAAAATTTTTCTTACTCACTATATTTTCCTTAAACTCTTTAGAAGCTGCCACCCAGGCAAATTATGATAAAACTTCTAATGCTTATATTATTAAACAGCACAAATTTAATAATAATGATGTTTATGATTATAATCTTGACACATATAAACTCTTAAGTGGTAAAAACTTCTATGGTCAAATGGCTAGCAATAAAAACCTTTCAAATATTACTTTAATTTATGATAATCCTAAAGATAAGGCTCATTTGAATTTAAATAAATTAGCCTTTAGACAGCATATACTTACTCCAAGTATTAAAGAAGATATTTTTGTAGTTAATGGTTTTCATAGTTTTAGTTCGGTTAATACCGCTTTAAATCAATTA